>CBDURX010000037.1:0-9335 GCA_965369485.1 uncultured bacterium
TGTCCAGGGGGATGATCGTGGTGGACCAGTCACTGGTGTCGATGATCCAGACGTCGTGGCTGTCCTCGCAGGTCACCACCAGCTTGCTCCCGTCCCCCGTGATGTCGATCCCCCAGGGATCGTCACCCACGCCGACGGCGGTCACCTGATTCAAGGTCGCCTGGTCGATGACGCGCACTTGGTCACTGCTCCGGTCCGTCACATAGATGTACTGACCGTCCGGCGCGACCACCAACTGCCACAGGCTCGCCCCCAGGTCGACCACATGGGTCAGGACCGCTAAACCGTCGGGAGCGATCTCGTAGAAGTCATCCCCGAACCAGTCCACCAGGTAGAAGTTTCCGCTCACCGGATCCAGCGCGATGTTGCCGGCGCCCAGATAACTGGTCGGGATCGTCAAGGTGTCGAGGATCTGATAAGTCTCAGTGTCGATGAGGGTAAGGTTCTCGTCGCCCCGGGAGCTGACCAGGGCCAGACTACCGTCGTTGGAGAAGGCGACGGAGATGACGTAGTCGGCCACCGGCATGCGGTGGGCGACGCTGTCGGTTGCGCGGTCGATGACCACCAGACCGTCACCGGCGGCGCCGGGGATCCAGACCTCGCTGCCGTCGGGCGTCATGGTGGCGTCGTAGGGATAGCTCCCCTCTGGCAGCAAGTCGACAGCAGTGCCGGGGATGTAGGTGGTCAGATGGAAGGGGTAGCAATTGTTCGAGGTCGAGCAGCCGACGAAACCCTCTTCCAGGCTGCGCGGCACCTCGTAGTCTGTGACGGGTGTGGTGTGACCCGCGTTGGTTACTGTCGGATCCTCGCTCGGCAACGGCTCGGCCCGCACCCGATCTGTGGCCGGTACCAGGACGGTCAGATCGTCGATACGGAGCTGCTCGGCTGCCACGAGGACACTGGCCAGCAGAGCCATGGACAGGAGGCAAAGGAGCCATACGATGCGCATCATGGTGGGACCTCCGGTAGGACGTACACGCATAAGGGAAGGCATATCCTGCCGTGCTAGTATCCCACGCGGAGAGTCGACTTGTCCACCCCCCCGGACCGCTGCTCCCTGGGCGCAGGCCGTACCGGCGGCGTACTCGCAAGACTGTCCTGCAAAGAGGATAACAAGGGAAGTGGCGTGGCCGCGCCAGCCAGCTATCTGGCCGGGCTTTTACCCGCGGGTGTGCCGTAGAGAATCACCTGGTTCTTACCGTTCTCCTTGGCCTGGCGCAGGCAGCCGTCAGCCTTGTCCACCAGCTCCTGCAACGCTTCGTCCGCATCGGCTTGCAGAACGCTCTGGGCCAGGCCGATGCTGATGGTCACCGGCACCACGCTGCGGGTTTCCTCCGCCACGCTGGCACGGATCCTCTCGGCCACGTCGAACAGGGCATCCTCCTCCACCGGCGTCAACATGATGATGAAGGACCCCCCACCGTACCGACCCAGAATATCCGATGTACGGGTGCTGTAACGCAGGACGTTGGCAACCCGGCGCAGAACGGCGTCACCGCTCTGCTGACCGTGCGCCGAGTTGACCGCCTCCATGTCGTCCAGGTCGCCCATGAGGATACCCACGTTGCTCTGACTGCGCTGGGCCAGGTGAACCAACGGCTTGACGGCGTTGAAGAAACCGTGCCGGTTGAAGACACCTGTAAGCTCGTCGATGCTGCTCTGCAGAGCCAGCTCCCGGTTTCGTGACCGGAACCTCAACATGACCTCTCCCAGCAGCTCAAGCTCGGCCGTGGTGTCCGGCTGCCGGTGCAGCCTGTCGACGAGTCGGTTCAACTGCACGCCGTGATCTTCTGCACTCCCCTCGTCTCCACCGACCGTGTGCAGAAAATGGTAGAGGATCTCGAAGGTCGGGTGCAGCAGGTAGTACTCCATGCGGAGGGCAACGACGAAAGGATGGTACTCGGCAGGAGAAGCCATGTGGTTTTCCCGTAGCTTCGCTGCCCGATCCCGGATGTCTGCCAGCTCGACGGTAACTGCCGTGGGATCGTCGAAGATCTTGGGAATAACATGCTCTCCGGCAAACTCCTGCAGCCTACGCCAGAATTTGCAGTGCTGCTTCTTGTCCGCCGCCATCCGGGTCCAGAACTCTTGCAGCTCTTCCGTGTCGGCCAGACCGGCCAGCTCCTCGTAGATGACCGAGGCCTGAGCGTCTATGGTCAGGCAGAGATCGAGAATCTCGTGGAAGCGATTCATGTCCATCCCCTTCATCCTGCATAACAAGCAATTCCCCTGGCATTATCGGCCGTCCGAGTCCGGATCCGACTCGTTTGTGTTATCACCAGTGAAATCAAGGGGTTGATCGGAATCAGACCGCCGCTGCATCACCGGAATTCACTCCCGCCGCAGCGCCTCGATGGGATCCAGACGGGCGGCCCGGTCGGCGGGGTACAGGCCAAAGACCAGACCGATGCCGACGGAGAAGAGCACCGCGAAGAGCGTGAGCAGGGGGGACAGGTTGAGCGGAAAGCCGAACGTCCGGGTCAGAAGCCAGGAGAGAAGATAACCCACGCCGATACCGCCGATACCGCCGATGCCGGTCAACACCCCCGCTTCGATGAGAACCTGCAGCAGCACGTCCTGGCGACGCGCTCCCAGGGCCCGGCGAATTCCGATCTCCCGCGTGCGCTCGGTCACCGAGATCAGCATGATGTTCACCACGCCGATCCCACCCACCATCAGACCGATGGACGACAGAATGACCAGGATCAACGTCAGGGCTCCGGTCACCTTATCGATCATCTCAGCGTAGGTCTCCGAGGCGACCACCTCGAAGTCATTGGGTTCGCCCGGCCGCAAGCGACGCACCTTGCGCAGGGCCCCTGTTACATCCGCGGCGACTGTATCTGTATCGAAGCCGTCTGCAACCGTGACTGCCAGGGTACGATCCTCCTCGCCGGTGAACAGGAAATCCTTTTCGAAGCTGGTCCACGGCACGACGACATAGTTCTCACCGAGTTGCCCCATGATGGTTCGCTGCTGGGCCATGGTGCCGATGATGGTGTAGACACGACCCTCGAGGCGCAGTGTCTTGCCGATAGGATCGGCGTGGGGAAAGAGATCGGCCCGTGGTCCGTACCCGAGCACGCACACTCGCGTTCGGCTGATCAGTTCCGCCGGGGTGAAGATTCGCCCGTCGCCCAGGACAAAGGAGTACATGTAGGGGAAGTTCTCCGAGGTGCCGACGATCTGCACGAAATGGGTGCGCTCTTCACCGTACTGGAGGATCGTCACGTCGTTGTTGGAGACCATGTAGTCGACGAACTCGACTCCCTCGATCTCCTGCAACGGTTCGATACACTCGGGTTTCAGTTGCGGGCGCCGCAACAACTTCTCGATATCCTCGCCCCCCATGCCGGTGTAGCGAGCGATGTAGAGGTACGGCTTGGTCGCCGCGACGATATCGTCGCGGATCTTGTCACTGCCGCCACTGACCACGGTGAAGATGGCCAGCAGAGTCGACACGCCGATGCATACGCCGAACATCAACAAGATACTGCGCAGCTTGTGGCCCGTGATGACCTGCCCGGCCTGGCGGATACCTTCCCACACACGCAGCCAGGCAACACCGCCTTCACTCATAACGCAACGCCTCCACCGGGTCGAGGCCGGCCGCCTTCCAGGCCGGGTAGGTGCCAAAAACGACGCCGATAACGAAGGTGACCAGCATCCCCAGGATGATGGACCAGCTGGCGATGGCGAAATTCAAGGGCGACACCAGGGCGATGAAACCGGCCACGAGGAAACCGATGCTTATCCCGATGCAACCACCGGTCAACGACAGGATGACCGATTCGATGAGAAATTGCCAGAGGATGGCCTTGCGGCTGGCGCCCAACGCCTTGCGGATGCCGACCTCCCGGGTGCGCTCGGTCACCGAGACCAGCATGATGTTCATCAGGACGATACCTCCCACGACGAGGCTGACCCCCACGACCGACACCAGGATGCCGTACATGACCTTGGAGATGCCCGACCAGATCTCCAGCAGCTGATCCGCGGTCTGGATGGCGAAATCACTCCTCTCCATGGGCCGCAACCGGTGACGCACTCGCATCCAGAAGGTGGCCTCGTCCTTGGCGTCGTCCATGAAGCTCAGGTCGCTCGCGGCAACCTTGATGCTTATGGATTCACCCGACCCGAAAACCTTCTGGTAGGCCGTGATGGGAATGATCAGAAACTGGTTGCGGTTACTGCCCAGCACCGTACCGCGGTCGGCCGCCACGCCGACCACTTTGAAGTGCCGGTCGCCCAGACGGAATTCTTGTCCAACCGGATCATTGAGACGGGGGAAGAGATCGCGGGCTATCTCCCAGCCGATCAGCGCCCCCTGGCGGCGGGCCAACACATCCTGCCTGTTGAGATGCCTGCCCACGGCGAGGGAGATGTCCTCCAACAGTGAATAGTCCGCCGTCTTGCCCCGCACGGAGGCGGAGCGGAAGGAGTTGGGGCCCGCGCGCAGGTTCGCCCGGGTGGAGACCGAGGCGCCGACGATACTGGCCAGCTCCAACCGATCCATCAGGAACTCCCGATCCGTCAGGGTCAGGTCGGGGTTGTTCAGGGACTCGAGGAAGGAATCGAAATCGGTCAGGAACTCCACCGGATTGACGCGACGGATGGTGAAAACATCGGTCCCCTCGTCCAGAACCACCTGCCGTGCGTACCGGTCAGCGCCGTAGAGCAACGAGACCACGGCGATGACAGACATGGTCCCGACGATGTTGCCCAGGAGAGTCAAGAAGGTGCGCAGCTTGTGACTGCGGAGATTATCCAGGGCGATCCGCACTCCCTCCAGGAAGTTCATCTAGTCGCCCTTGCCTCTCTTGTTCTTGCTGCTCTGCTTGACGGCATCACCGTGTTCCAGGTCCCGCAGGATACGGAACGGACCGGTCACCACGGTCTTGCCCACGTCCAAGCCCGAGAGCAGTTCGAAGTCCTCCTCGCCGGCGATGCCGAGCTTGACCGGGTTAAACCACGCGATCCCATCCTCGACGACGAAGACACCTTCCTTGTCCTCGCGCTCGATCTTGGCCGCGGCCTGGTCCGCGGCCTGATCCTCGGCCTGATCCGCGGAAGGCTCGACACGCCGGGCACGGCGCCGTCCGCGTCGCGTGCGATCGAACTTTTCCTCGGGCGGCCACTTGCGAACCGTCACCGCTCCCAGCGGCACGGCGATGGCGCTGTCGCGCACGGCCACGGTGATATCGGCCTTGCAGGACAGCCCGGGCCGGATGTTGGGAATCCGGTCGTCCAGAGTCACCTTCACCTCGAAGTCCACGGCCTGGCCACTGGAGCCGGCACGGGTGAAGATGGGACTGTTGCCGATGTCGGTAACTCGGCCAGTGAAGGACGAATCGGGGAAGGCGTCGATCTCGACCACGGCACTCTGTCCCATGGCAACCTTCACGACCTCGGTCTCATCCACCTTGACCCGCGCCTCCATGGTGGAGAGGTCGGCGATCACCAGTAGCACCGTACCGGGGTTGTTCAGGGTGCCCATGATGGCATTCTCGCCCTCCTCCACGTTCAACCGTGTGATGATGCCGGACATGGGCGCGCTCACGGTGACCTTCTCCAGGTCGTAGCGGGCCCGATCCAGGTTGGCCTCCTGCTGCAGGCGGCGGCTGTGGGCCGCGGCAACCCGGGCGCGCTCCACCCGGGCGCTGGTGCGAGTGGTCTCGAGCTGCTCCTCCGAGACCAGTCCCTGCTCGTACAGCTCCTTGGCGCGGCGCAGATCTTGGTCCGCCTTCTCGGCCGAGGCCTCGGCCAAGGTCAGATCGGCCTGGGAGGTGCGTACGGCGGCCTCGAGTGCGCGCACAACAGAACGGAATTCGGTGGGATCGATCTCCAGGAGAAAATCGCCCTCGTTGACCCTGTCCCCTTCCGCAACGGCCAGGCTGGTCACCCTGCCCATGGTATTGGCGCTCACGTCGACGGAGCGCTTGGGGTGGATGGTACCGGAGGCCGAGACCATAGCGATCAGCTCTTTGCGGCTCACCTCGACCATCTCCACCGCGGCCTTCTTGGTGCGATTGCCGCGCAGGATGCCCAACACGACGATCACCATCACCACGACGCCGAGGCCGATGAAAATGCGCTTCTTCAACCCTGACCTCCCGGAGTAGCCCTCAGCCCGGATCAGACGAACAGCCGGCCCAACCCGTAGAGCGCACCCGTCACCAACAGCCAGGGCAAAACCACCACGATGGCCGCCTTGGCGCGAGAAAACTCGTTGACCTTCTGATATCCGATGATCATCAACACCAGACCCCACCACATGAAGAAATCGCCGAAGTACATCAAAGCTTGGTATTTGGCCGACAGTAGATCCGCCTCGGGAGCCAGGGCGGCCAGCCCGATGGAGACACCCATCACGGATTGCTTGGCAATAATGAGCGGCAGCTTGACCAGGCTGCCGAGGACGTACGGGATGATCATGGCCCAGTAGGCCACCCCCATGATCTGCTTGAAACTGCCCGGACCTCCCGCCAGTTTCGAAAAGAGGAGGAATAACAATCCATAAATGAACAGGATGATCCAGACCCCGATACCGCCGGATAGTCCGTGGATGAGACGTTTGACGGGAGTCGGGTCCAGCGATTCTTCGTAACTCTGCTGCCAATCCTCTGCAGGGGTCAACCTGCCAAGGCGGGTATCCCGCATCAATTCCATCTGCTCGGGAGCCGAGATGTGAATGATGGCAGCTGAGTAGATACTGATCGTCACGAACAGGATGAGTCCGGCCAGCAGCCACTGCGGCCGCTCGCGAACCCACTCCATGGCCAGGCCCGGTTTGACGACAAGTGCCCACAGACGCGTAACGAGGTTATCTCCGGTCATCATTGCTCCTTCTGCAGCAGACCTTATCATGTCATCGCGTAAGCAGATTCGCCAAGCGATTCATCAATCAGGGCCCGGGTCGAATTTCAGTTCTCCGTCCAGCTCCAGCGCTGCCAGTCGCTGGCGCAGATCGCGCCCCGTGCAGGCCAGGGGCGACTGGGCTTCCCGACTGGCCATGGCGATGATACCCTTAGCGGGATCGGAATATTTAGCCAGGAATTCCCGTGCGAAGGCGCCACTCTCGATCTGATCCAGGATCCGCTCCATCTTCGCGCGGACCGCGCTGTCGATCAGTTGCGGACCGCGGGTCAGGCCGCCATAGGCCGCGGTTCGGCTGATCCGCTTACGCATACCATCCACACCGTGTCGGTGCAGCAGATCCGCGATGATCTTCAGCTCGTGAACACACTCGAAGTAGGCATTCTCCGGTGCGTAGCCGTGTGAGGTCAAGGTCTCGTACGCGGCCTGCAGAAGCTCCACGACCCCGCCGCACAGTACGACCTGCTCACCGAACTGGTCACTCACACACTCCTCGCGGAACGTGGTAGGGAATCCGCCCCCTTTCAGGCACCCGATGGCCTTGGCGTACGCCGCGGCCAGATCCCAGGTGTCCAGCGGTGAATCGTCCGTGATCGCCAGCAAGCCCGGCAAGCCACCTCCCTGCCGGAACAGTTCGCGCAACACGTCCCCCTGCCCCTTGGGTGCCGCCAGGAAACACGGGCGCCCCTCCGCAGGTACGATCTGCTCGAACTCGATGGCGAAGCCGTGGGCGAAGGCGAGGGCGGCATCGGGCTTGAGGTTGGGCTCCACCTTGCGCTCGTACAGGCCGGCCATGGCCTCGTCGGGTACCAGGAACACCACCACATCGCCCGCGGCGGTGGCATCTGCCACCGACAGCAGTGTCATCCCGTCATCCAGTGCACGCGCTCCGGTGACCGACTCCGACCGCGCGCCGACCACGACCTCGACACCACTGTCGCGCAAGTTGAGGGACTGGGCGCGGCCCTGGGTCCCATAACCCAGCACGGCCACAACCTTGCCCTGTAACGGATCCAGGGAAACCTCGTCCTCCTCGAAAACACTGGGGAGCACAGGATCGGTTCGCGTGGCCACGTTCGAGTACCTCCAACTGGTCATCGATCATACGGCATGAAATGCATCGAGTTTCAACCTTCACGAGGTGCGAGTCTAGACGGTGGGCCGTGTCTTGACAAGCCGCCTGTACCCCGCTAGATTTTCGATCTGCCCACGTGGGGGCGGCGGGCGCGGCGATCTACCATAGCCAGTGCCGGCTTAGCTCAGTTGGTTAGAGCAACGGAATCATAATCCGTGTGTCCGGGGTTCGAATCCCTGAGCCGGCACCAAGCCTTATCCACCTGCTACCGCCATCGAACCCCACCCGTGACCTCAGCTCCGGTTCGGAGGCAGTGTGTCCCGCCACACGTTCTACGATCAAACCATCACTACGCTGACGTCCCTCGTGCACCGAGTCGCGCCAACAGGAGTGGTACCGTCCCCACCAGGTTTGCTGGTAGCTCTCTCCGGCGGCCCCGATTCGGTGGCCCTGCTACTGACGGCAAAGGCATGGAGTGTAGAATGCGGTGCCGAAGTGCAGGCGGCCCATTTCAACCACCAGTTGCGTGGCGATGATGCCCGTCTCGACGAGGAATTCTGCGGTGATCTCTGCCTGAGGCTGGATATCCCATTGCACCTCCACCGCCAAGACCCACGACCACTGGCTCGCCAGCGCGGCATGGGCGTCGAGGAAGCCGGCCGCGTGTTGCGGTACCGGTTCCTGGACGACCTGCTGGACTCGGCAGCGGGACTGGTCTGCGCCGCCACAGCCCATCACCGCGACGATCAGACCGAGACCGTGGTCATGCGGCTGTTCCGCGGCACCGGCCTGGATGGCCTGCGCGGTATCCGTCCCGTGACCGGACGCATCATCCGCCCCCTGCTTGAGGTCTCGCGAGGAGACATCGTCGCCTTCCTGGAGGCGGAAGGGCAACCGTACCGCGTCGATGCCACAAACATCGCAGGTGACGCCACCCGCAGCCGCGTTCGACGCGAGCTGTTGCCGCTGGCCCGGGACATCTTCGGCAGCGGGTCGATCAACGCCCCCGCGCGCCTGGCCGAACTGGCCGAAACCGATCTGGCTCTGTTGGACCGGCTCGCCCAGCAGGCCCTGGTAAACCTGATCGAGGCGGCTGAAGACCAGAATAACCGTAACGGGCTGCATTTGCCGGTGGAACCGCTGCTGGAGCTGGAGCCAGCGGTGGCGAGGCGGGTCATCCGACTGGCTTACACAGAGAGCCGCGGCTCGGCGCTGGATCTGGGCCGGGATCACGTGGATGATCTGCTGCGCTGGCTACCCCACAGCCGCTCCGGCTCGACCCTCGACCTGCCCGGCGGCTGGCGGGCAGTGCGGGACTTCGCGTTTCTGATGTTCCAACCACCCATGGACACTGATCCGCCCCTTTCGACAACAGGAAGTTATC
>CBDURX010000038.1:0-9239 GCA_965369485.1 uncultured bacterium
CAACAACTGCTGCACGATCGCAACGATCGCCGCCTGGGACGGCAAGTTCTTCTCGCCGATGCGGTTGATGCCACCGATTGTCTCGTAACTCTCCACAATCTTCTTCGAGAGTGCCTGCAGACGCTGAGCTCTATTCTCCTTCTTCACGATAGGTTTCTCCCTGCCGTGGCGGCGACCCCCAGGACATGGTCCTCGGTTTCATCGCCCGATCGTCCCTCGCACCAGATTAACCCATGAACTCCTTGTACAGATCAGAGGTGAGGTACCTCTCACCGAAGCTAGGAATGATGATCACGATCATCTTGCCCGCCATCTCGGGCCGGCGTGCTACCTGTAAAGCGGCATGCAGGGCGGCTCCCGCCGAAATTCCCACGAACAACCCCTCCTCCCGAGCAGCGCGCCGCGCCACGATCATCGCGTCCTCGTTGGACACCTGGACAACCTCGTCGATGAGTTTCGTTTCCAGGATCGGTGGCACGAAACCGGCGCCGATACCCTGGATCTTGTGCGGCCCCGGCTGGCCACCTGACAGGATCGGCGAATCCTCCGGTTCCACCGCGACGATCCGGAATTCCGGTTTCCGCGCCTTGATCACCGACGCGACGCCGGTCAGGGTGCCACCGGTTCCCACTCCAGTCACCAGTACGTCCGCCTTGCCGTCCGTGTCACGCCAAATCTCCTCTGCGGTCGTGCGCCGATGAACCTCCGGGTTGGCCGGGTTCTCGAACTGCTGTGGCATGAATGCTCCGGGTTTCTCGGCCAACAGTTCCTCGGCCCTGGTGATGGCCCCCGGCATGCCCTTTTCCGGCGGTGTCAGCACCAGCTCGCAGCCGAGTGCGCGCAGGATCGCCCTCCGCTCTCGGGACATGCTCTCGGGCATGGTCAGGGTCAAGGGATAGCCCTTGGCCGCGCAGACGAAAGCCAGAGCGATACCGGTGTTGCCACTGGTGGGTTCTATGATCTCGGTGCCGGGCTCGATCTTACCGTCCCGCTCGGCTGCCTCGATCATGGCCAGGCCGATGCGGTCCTTCACGCTGGACATGGGGTTGTAGAACTCAAGCTTGCAGACCAGGTCGGCGCCGGTGTCGTTCAGGCGCGGCAGACGCACCAGGGGCGTGTTGCCGATCAAGCTCAAAACGCTCTCGTGTATCTTGCTGCCGGATCCAGGCTCCGGGCGAATCATCTCGCGTGAGGTCTTCATGATCAACCTCCCATCAGACAACCCGGACCATCGAAACGCTTCGTTATTCAACAATCCGGGTAAGTAAGTGGTCGTCACTTCCCGTCGCGATTCGGGAAATATTGCAACCGCATTTTATGTCAGGAATACTACAGAGAGTGGCCCCGACCTGCCACAGTCCGGCTAGCCTACCCCTGGCAGGGTAGGTCATCCGGGGTAGCCCGGATAATTCACGAAGGAGCGTGGCGAGGATGAGGAAAAAGCCTGCTAGAACACGAGCTCGCATGAATTTGCGAGGTAGGCGTACCCGGTGCGGTACGTTGATCGAGCAAATTCGAGAACACGTGTTCTGGCAGGTTTTTAACCATCCGCAGTAGCTCCTTCGTGAATAATCCGGGCTAGGCCAAGACCTGGCGCAACCGCGCCATCTGCTCCTTATCCCCCAGAATGATCAGCACATCCCCGGCATCGATCACGTAATCCGGTCCCGGGTTGAATACCATCTGTCCCGACGGCTTCTTGATGGCGATGGTGATCACGTCGAACTTCTGCCGGATGCCGGAGTCCTTGATGGCGGTGGAGACCAGAGACGAGCCTTCACCCACCTTGAGCTCCTCGAACATCAGATCCAACCCGCCGCTCTTGGTCACGACCTCGACGAAATCGAAGACCGTTGGTCGTAGCAGCGCCTGCACCATACGCATGCCCCCGATCTGATAGGGGGAGATCACCCGGTCCGCTCCAGCCCGCTTAATCTTTTTCATGGCGCTCTCGTCCGCGGCACGCGCCAGGATGTAAAGGTTCGCATTGGACTGGCGGGTCATTTCCCGGGCCGACAGGGTAATGTAGAGGTTGTCCTCGTCCCGCGAGACCACGGCCACCAGGCCCTTGGCGTGCCCGATCCCCGCTTCCTCGAGGATTTCATCGCGGGTGGCATCACCCACGATCACCAGGTAACCCTTGTCGCACATTACCTCGGCCAGCTCCGGATCACCCTCTATGGCGACGAAGGGAACCTCTTCCTGGCAGAGCTCCTGGGCGAGAATCTGTCCCATGCGGCCGTGTCCACAGATGATGAAATGACCCTCGAGTCGATCGATTTCGCGCTTCATTCTGCGTCTCCCCAGCATTTTGTAGAACTGGCCCTCGATGACGAGTTGACCTATGGCCGAAAGGGTGTACGTCATGACCATCAGACCGGATACGATCAGGATGATGACGAAGATCTGTCCGTCCGGTCCCAGATGGCGCACTTCCCTGAAGCCGACCGTACTCATGGTGATGATGGTCATGTAGATGGCGTCCAGGACGGAATACTGCTCGATCAATACGAATCCGCCCGTCCCCATGGCGAGGACCACCATGAGCAGGAGCAAACCCCTGCGGATGTTGCGATACCGTGAGGGCGGTTTGTACATGACTCCTCCGCGGTGAGGCACGGCCGACCTGGCTTGCTCCTCGCTAGCCGTATCGTCCCGACCGGATCCAGGTTAAGCCCTTGCCACCGCCACGGAAAGTGCCAAATTATGAGGGTGTGGTTTTTCCTGCGCTGGGGGAACACTGGGCGAACCACGGTGTATAGAGGAAATTCCCCGCCCCGGCGCCATCCAGATGAAGGACGGTACGATCATGAGCAATTTCGGCATAGAGCACTCCCAAGGCGGACCCTCCCGCATCCTGAGCTTTACGACCTGCCTGCTGGTTGTCGCGGGCCTGAGCCTGGCCACGGGCTGGACCCTCCCGACAGCCGCCCAGGTGGCGGTGGACCAGCCCATCATCACCGTCGAGCCTCAGGCGCTGGACTTCGGAGTCATGAATCAGAACGAATCACGCCAGGGCGAGATCATCATCCGCAACATCGGCGGCACACCGTTGAAGATTCGCGAGGTGAAATCCGACTGCGGCTGCACGGTGCCCGACGTGGAGAAGAGGGATCTCGCACCAGGCGAGTCCACGACCCTGAAGGTCACCTTCAACAGCAAGAAATTCGAAGGTCGACAAACCAAGTTCGTCAGGATCTACTCCAACGATCCTGACACGCCCCTGATCGAGTACCCCGTCCAAGCCGATGTCCACGTGCCTGTCTTCGTCAAACCCCCCAAGCGCCAGCTGGGATTCGGAAGGCTGCGCCAAGGCGAAACCGTCACCCGCAAGGCTTGGTTCGAGACTCGCGACATCCCAGTCCTTGAAATCACTCCGACCCGCTTCGACCAGGATCTCTTCAGTATCGAGATCCAGGCTGACCCCGACGGCGCGTCCAACAAGGCGATCATGGTAGTCCAGTCGAAACCCGACGCCCCGGTGGGCAAGCACCGCGAGTTCATCCGGGTCAACACGAACGTACCCGATCTGCAGGTCATAGATTTCGAGGCTTTCCTGGACATCTTGCAAGACCTGGAGGCCCACCCGTCCAAGATCAATTTCCGCTATGCCCAGCGGAATCAGCTCTTGAAACAGAAGATTCGCGTACGGTCCACAACCGAAGGTATCGAGTTCAAGGTCACCGGTGCGAAGATCGACCTGCCCGACTTCGAGACCCAGGTGGAGGAAGTCATTCCCAACCAGGAAACCTTCGTCCACATCACGGGACGTCCTCTGCCGACCAGCGATCCCCGGGCTATCGCGGCCAACGGCCGCATGCGGGGCACCCTGCACATCTTCACCGACCTGCCGAACCAGCCCGAGCTGACGGTGTCGATCACCTACCTTCTGAAGATGTAGCATGGAGGCTCAACAGAGGATGCCAGGAACAACCTTGCCGAAGAATCCCACCATCCAGCGCAGAACCCTCAGGGAGGCAGGCCTGCTGCTGGCGGTGGCTGTTCTGCTGGCCGTCACAACCTGGGCAGTCCGGTCCGAGCAGTTGCCCTTGCTCGCGTCAGCCGACCTCTACGAACTGGAGCTGTCCGCTCCCGTGATGGATCTGGATCGAGCCCTCCGCGCCTACGAGGCAGGCAGCCACCTGTTCGTGGACATCCGGCAGTCCGCACCCAGTGGCAGCTCTTACATCCCCGGCGCCTTCACCATCCGCCAAGACAGCTTCGAGGACGATCTCATGGCGGCGAGGGATTTCATCTATCCAGAGGAGATACTGGTCCTGTACGGAACCGGTGATCTGCAGGAGGTTGCTGCAGTGGCTTCCCGTTTTCTGGACCGGGGCTACGAAAACATCTTCATCATGAGCGGGGGCATCGACGCCTGGCGCCGCGCCGGCGGTCCCGTGGCCCAAACCGAGGAGACTTCAGGTGACTGAGGGTGAAACCAGCCGTCACCAGAACAGCGGCGCGGAGTGGGTCGTCCTGCTCTGCCGCCTGATCGTGGGCTGTATCTTTCTCTACGCATCCCTGGACAAGATTGCCCATCCCGCCGGTTTCGCTCAGGCCGTCCACAACTACCGCCTCACACCGCTGTTTTTGCTACACCCCTTCGCCCTCGCGCTACCGTGGCTCGAGGCCGTCGTCGGCGCCGCCCTTATCCTGGGAATCTTCCGGCGGGGCGCCGCCCTGCTGGCCGTGCTCTTGACAGTGATGTTCACCGTGGCGGTAGGCGCCGCCCTGGCCCGTAACCTCGACATCTCCTGCGGCTGCTTCCACACCGACGGTGGACACGCCGTGGGCATGAGTCTGCTGATTAGGGACTTCATCCTTTTACTGCTGTGCCTGGTTCCGCTGTTGAGCGTGTCCGAGGGGTGGTCGCTCGGCCACCTCCTGCGCCGGGCAGGCAGGTGAGCGACAGATCCTCCCCGCACGAACATCCGCACCTCATCGATAATCAATCTCATTTGACATTCCCGACTCAACTTTGCTCCTTTCCGGTCGAGAAGCAGTGTGTTCCGGTGAACCTGTTGCCAAGGAGCTATGGTCATGGCCACTACCGTTGACGTCGAGAAGTGTGACGGCTGTGAAGATTGCATCGAGTCCTGCCCGACCGAGTCGATAGCCCTCGTGGACGGCAAGGCTCACATCGACCCTGACGAGTGCATAGACTGTGAGGCTTGCATCGACACCTGCCCCAATGAAGCCATCTCCATGATCGCGGAGTGAAGCGAGCCCGTGAATTTGCAAGAGGGCGCTGCTGGTGGCAGCGCCCTCTTTGTTCACACTCGTTTATCTCACGACCCGGACTATTCGTCTGCCAGAACCACGGCCGTACCGTAGGCCAGCAGCTCGGCCGCACCCTCCATGATCTCTGACGTGATGAACCGTACGCCGACCACGGCATTGGCACCGTTGGCCTCCGCCTGGGCCACCATGCGATCGAGTGCTTGCTCCCTGGTCTCGGCGATCATCTTGGTGTAGTCGTCGACCTCACCGCCTACCAGGTTTTTCAAGCCGGCCATGATGTCGCGGCCGAAGTGCCTCGCGCGGACCGTGTTTCCCTTCACCAGACCGATCACCTTGATGATCTCTCTGCCGCGAACATCGTGAGTGGTCGTCAGAAGCATCTCCAGACCTCCAGACCGATCCGTTTAGCCGATTCAACGTTTGACGTCGTCGTAGCGGGTCCGCTTGCGAACATAGTACCGCTCGCGGATGACCGAGACGAGGAGCAACAGCAGCCCGCCACAGAGAGCAAAAATGCCACCTTTCACGAACCACGGCAGGTCGTTGGTCGCGAGGAGCGATTGAACCAAGCGGTACAAGCCGAAACCGCCCACCATCACAGCGCCCAGGGTCAGAGCGAACCAGCCGAGGGAGCGCTCCGTCCGGTTGTACACGTTTTGCCAGAAATCTTCCCACTCCTCATCCGGAGCTTCCACGAGCTTCATGGCACCAGTCACCTCCTTCAGGCGACGCAACCGTTGGACCTCGCGGCGGCTTTCCTGGCTGCGAGCGAGATGACTCTCTACGCGCGCGACCTGTTCCGAGTCGAGCTCTCCGTCCACGTAGGCCGAGAGCAGGACCGCTTCCTTGTCGGGGTCGAAAGGGAGGTCTCTCTCGCCTTGCTGGTGGCCTTCCCTGGCGTTGTCGTTCACCCTAATGCCTCCTCACCCAGGCAGTGGTGCAGTTGCACGCGAGCGCCGTGCAGACGGGACATGACGGTACCGATGGGCACGTCAAGTGCCGCGGCAATCTCGCGGTATTTCAGGCCCTGGAAGTGGTACAGGAGGAAGACCTCCCGCTGCTCGAGGGGCAGCTCCTCGATGCAACTCCACAGCTGTTCCCGCAACTCTTCGGCCACCGTCTCCTCCAGAGGGGACGGCTGGCCGTCCGGTTTCCGCACCCATTCCAGCGGCACCTCGCCCCGGTGCCGCCTCTCGTCGCGCCGCTGGTTCAAGGATGCGTTCCGCACGATCCGGTAGAGCCAGGGGAAGAACGGCATCCCCCGCTCGAAGCGCGGCAGGGCACGGTGGATGCGAATGAACGCCTTCTGCACGGCGTCCATGGCATCGTCGTGATTCCCGGTCAACCCGAGGGCGACACCATAGGCTTGTCGGCGATACCGTTCCACGAGTGCCTCGAATCCCCGAACGTCCCCGCCCAGAAAACGCGCGATGTCACGAGCGTCATCGCCGGCAGTATCTTTAGCCGACGGCGGTGATGGCTGGGAACCTACCCAGGACTCGTCAGGGTTATTCAGAGGAATTCCCCCACTCATGGACCTGTCCCACCCAGGATCTGACTCGTTGATCGGCTTGGTTCAACCATGGACCGACTTCGCAACAGAGTTGGCGGCACGACTGGAAAAATCCTCGTGCCGGGTGAACCACCACAGGATCGCCGCGCATAGTACCAGAAGCAGGATGCAGAGGGCCAGCCGCGGAAACACACTCTCCAGACCGCCGGCTTGCTGCCAGCGGCCGACGAGGTGGACGGCGAGGGAACCGACGCCGAACGTCAGGATGAACTTCATGCCGAAGCCCGTGCTGCGTAGGCGTGGCGGCATGAGCACGGCCACCAGAGAGTTCTCGATTGGCTGCATGCCAAAGGCGAAGAAGGCGTAAACCAAAGCACACAGGAGCAACGGCAAGCCGGCCAGATGCCCCAGCAGGAACAGCAGTGGCAAGGACAGCACGTGGAACCCCAGGTAGAGCTTACGCAGATCGAACCGGTCCGCCAGGCTGCCACCCGCCATCTGGCCGAAGAGACCGGCCACGTAGGCCAACGAGGTCAAAAGCGTGGCGGCGACACTCTTGGTGCCCAAGGCAGGCCACCACTGCACTCCTTCGAAAATTTCCACTAGAAAGGTAATACGCTCCGCGAAGTAGGCGGGCAAGACCAGGGTCTGTCCGCGGTAGGCGATCCCGCCGAGCATCATGGCGACGCAGAGAATAGCGAAGGCGAGGGCACGCCGCTGGAGCGACCGGACCGACGGGGAGATGGCGCCCTGCTCGGCGAATCCGCCCACCCGCAGCAGCAGCGCCACGAATCCGGTCAGCAGACCGGGTAACCCCAGCACGAGGTAAGTGCCCCGCCAGCCGAGGTTTGCGGCCAGCAATCCGGTCAAGATCGGCGCCATGACCACGCCCAAGCTGCCGAAAACCCCGTTGAAGCCCAGAGCCCAACCTCGCCGACGCACCCCACGGCTGATCAGGGCCATGCCGGCCGGATGATAGATGGACGCAAACAAGCCCAATCCCGCCAGACTCCAGCGCAATTCGGCCGGCGTGGCGGCCCGCGAGGCGGCGACGGCGAACCCGCCCATTCCGAACAGGCAGACGATCAGCATCGCCCGTGGGCTCACCAGGTCGGAGATGATGCCTGCCGGCAGGGCCGCGACGCCGTAGAGCAAGTACATCCAGAAGCTGATGGCCAGGACCTGATCCAATGGCATGTCGAAGGCTGGCTGCAGGACGAGGGCCAGCGACGGAAAAACCAGCATGTAGAGGTGAGTCAGGAAGTGGGCAGCCGCCGTTACACTCAGGATGTTGCGTTCACGAATCCGATCCGGCAACGGCGCGGAGGCGGAGAGGTTAAAACCGTTCAAGAGTCGTCGTCCCCGAGAGACTCCTCGGCACTGGATGGGCCGGGGTCGGGCTGCCAGATCGTGTCCGCCCGGCCCAGTTTGAAGTTGGTCCAACGGGCGGCCACGAAGAGAAAATCACTCAGACGATTCAGGGTGGCGAGGATTCTCACTGGTACGACGTGCTCGCCCGCCATGTTCACGGCCTGCCGCTCTACCCGCCGGCAGACCGTGCGGGCCAACTGCAAGGCCGCGGCGGCTTCGTGGCCACCGGGCAAGACGAAGGAGCGTAGGCGGGGTAGCTCGGCATCGAGGCGGTCGATCATCTCCTCGATGACCCGGTCCGAGAACGGCAGCGGTTCGTCCGCACACGCTGCCAGGCTGGCCGAGCGGAGCGGATCGGCCAGGATCGCACCCATGGCAAGCAAGTCACCCTGCAACCTGTGCAGGTCCGCCACCAGTCCGGCCAGCGCCTCGACCACCTCACCAGCGGAATCCCGAGTGGCACGGTCGAGCTGCGCGGCGCAGAAACCGAGCCAGCTGTTGAGTTCATCCACGCCGCCGTAAAGATCGACCCTGGCGTCGTTCTTGGTCGTCCGGGTCCCGTCGAAGAGCGATGTCTCCCCCTCATCACCCTTGCGTGTGTAGATCCTGGCCATGGTCGCTCCCACGATGCGAGCAATTAAACTGCGTTAATTCCGCGCCACGACGTTGTCGACGTAGAACGTCCCTGCTCCGTCGTTCCACGAAGCGAAGCTCAGGTGGCTCAGCTCATCCGGCGTCTTGCCCTTGTAGTAAAGGGATTCCAGCTCCATCCCCTCCGTCACGCCCACGACCGTAACCTCGTAGACACCCTCGGGTATGTTCATCTCGACGGAGATGGTGTACCACTTCTTGAGGTCGAGATCCCTCGCCACTATTGTCTTGTCCGCCCACTTCGACTCGCCTTCACGGGCAAAGAGGTTGATCTTTCCATCCTCGCCACTGTTCTCGAAGCCCAGGAAGACGAACCGTTCTCTGCCCGTGGAGTTGGGTCCGCCTTTCTTGTCCTTGATAGCTCCGACGAAGAAGAACGCGGAACGGTTGTCATCCGGGAGGATCTCGCGGATGTAGATATCGTACTGGACGAAGAGGTAGATGGACTGCGGCTCAGGGA
>CBDURX010000039.1:0-9060 GCA_965369485.1 uncultured bacterium
CTTGCGCAACACCGTGCCGTTTTTACTGGAGGATCCGCGGTGCGGTTTCGTGCAGACGCGCTGGGGTCACCGCAACCGTGACTTCTCCCTCATCACCATGCTGCAGAGCATCGGGATCGACGGCCATTTCGTCGTGGAGCAGCCGGCGCGCTCCTGGAACGGCCTGTTCTGCAACTTCAACGGCACGGCGGGGTTGTGGCGCATCGAGACCATTCGGGACGCCGGTGGCTGGAAGGCCGACACCCTGACCGAGGACCTGGACCTCTCTTACCGCGCCTTGCTGGCCGGCTGGCATCCCCGCTTCCTGCGAGACGTCATCACGCCGGCGGAGATCCCCACCGACATCAACGCCCTGAAGGCCCAGCAGCGCCGCTGGGCCAAGGGTTCCATCCAGGTAGCCCTGAAGCTGTTGCCCATCGTCCTGCGGAATCGCAACATCAGGCCGTTCAAGAAGATCCAGGCCGCATTGCATTTGACCCACTACATGATCCACCCTCTGATCCTGGTGATGACGCTGCTGGTCCTGCCGCTGATCCAGCTGCTCCAGTTCCGCTTCACCTCGCCGTTCACGGCGCCGCTGGTGGCCGTCATGTTGCTGGCTCTTTTCGGCCCCAGCTCCATGTATCTATTCTCTCAGGTGGTTTCGGGGCAGAACTGGAAGCGTGCCTTGCTGGTCATGCCCGCCCTCGTGACCCTGGGTATCGGCCTGGCCGTGAACAACAGCCGCGCCGTGCTGGATGCATTCCTCGGGGGCAAGAGCGAATTCGTGCGCACACCGAAGCTGGGCGAGTTCGCCGAGATGCCCAGACCGGGCAGTGCCCCGGCGACCCAGCAGCATTGCATAGCCTACCGCCTGCCGTTGAGCCACCTCTTCGTGTTCGAGATCATGATGGGGATCTGGGCCATGGCCTCGTTCCTGGCCTACTTGATCATGATCGATTCCTTTGCCGGGGCGCTGCTGCTTGTCCAGGCTGTGGGCTTCACCTACGTCGGTGTCGTCTCGGTGAAACACCACAGGTATGTCGGAAAACTCGGGTGCTGAGCGGATGCTGACCGGTCCCACTGCCCGCTGGCTGATCCTGGGCCTGACATTTGTCTGTCTGCTGGCGGGTGCGCTGTTCGCCGGTTGCAACAAAGACCCTTACGACCACTGGCTGCGCGTGGTGATCCTGTCCGAGGTGGGTTGCGGTATCCTGGTACTGCTGGCCGTCTGGAGCTGGCGGCAGTCACGGCCGGGACGCACCTGGTTGGTGCTGGTGATCCTGGCCGGACTGGCGTTCCGTCTGGCGGTCATGCCGGCCAGCCGCGACCTGAGCGACGACGCCTACCGCTACCACTGGGACGGCAAGGTACTCTCCCACGGCATCAATCCCTACCTGTACACTCCCGACGCGGACCAGGTGGCTCACCTGCACATCCACGACGTGGACGACCGCATCAACCATCCCTGGTACCGCACCTGTTACCCACCCCTCGCAGAATTCCTGTTCGCGGCCGGGTACCGACTCAGTCCCGGCCGGCTGACGGGATTGCAACTGCTACAGCTGGCAGCCGAACTGATGGCCTGGTTGCTGTTGCTGGGCGAGCTGCGGCGGCGGGAGTTACCAGCCGCTTACCTGCTCCTGGCAACCTGGTGCCCACTGATCGTCTTCCAGGGCTACCTACCCGGGCACCTGGACGTGCTGTCGTTACCACTGCTGGTCCTGTTCGTCCTGCTGGTCAGGCACGGTGACGGTTGGCGAGCCGGGGCGAGTCTCGGTCTGGCCTGCCTGATCAAACCGCTGCCCCTGTTTTATATGCCGGCCGCCTGGCGCGAGCTGGGCTGGCGGCGCAGCCTGTACATCTGCCTCGCGTTCGCGGCGGCAGTGGCGCTGCTTTACCTGCCATTCCGTGCTGCCGGATTCAAGCTGGTGGAATCGACCTGGTTGATGGCCCGCCAGTGGTCTTTCAACGGCAGCCTCGGCGCCCTGTTCGAGCAATGGTGGCCCAAGCAGACGGCCCACTACGTCAGTGGGGCACTGCTGGCTTCGCTGATCGTGCTGGTGACCTGGCGGGGCCGGGACCTGCTGGCACGGATACTCATGATCCAGGCGGCCTTCATCGTCTGCACGCCGACGCTGTTCCCGTGGTACCTCATCGGGATGTACGTGCTGCTGGTTCTGCGTCCCGATCCTGCCTTGCTGGCCCTCGGCGTCCTCGTACCGGTCGTCGACGAGGTGCTGATGGAGTACCATGCCACGGGAATCTGGGATCCGGCTGGCTGGGTGAAGTGGGTACAGTACGTGCCGTTCTACACGTTGCTGGCCCTGAGCGCCTGGAGGGGCTGGGGAATGTTCGCGGTTCGTAAACCGGAGGGGAAGTCATGAAGACAATGATCGCGATGATATTGGTCGTTACCTGCGTGGTAGGCGGCTGTTCGAGCGGTGAGAAGGCCGGCGACCAGGCGGGGGGAGCCGCAGGAAAGACAGCGATGACAGCCATCGACCAGGCCCAGGTCGCCTCCGCGCGCCTGGCCGTCAAGACCTTCGCCGGCGACCTGAAAATGGCCTTGCTGGCGGGGCTGGGCGAGGGCGGCCCCGGCGACGCCCTGGCCGTCTGCCAGGAATCCGCCCCCAAGATCGCAGCTCTGATCTCCCAGCAAACGGGTTGGGACGTCGGCCGCACCAGCTTGCAGACGCGCAATTCCGACAACGCGCCGGACGCCTGGGAAAGGCAAGTACTCCAGAGCTTTGCAACCGCCCAGGCCGAGGGTAAAGACCCCTCCGACCTGGAACATTACGAGGTCGTCACCGAGAACGGCCAGCAGTACCTGCGCTACATGAAGGCCATTCCCACCGGGCGTCTCTGCCTGCAGTGCCACGGCAAGAACGTCGCCGCCCCGACACTGGACCAGATCCGGGAGCTGTATCCCCAGGACCGAGCCACGGGATTCGCGGAGGGCGACATCCGCGGAGCGTTCACCCTGCGCAAGCCGGTCTGAGCCAATTGTTGGACACCTTTCACCATATCCCTTACAATGGGGGCCAAATCATGGCATCCTTGCAGGACTCACATATTCTCGCCAAGTTCATTCGTTAGGAGGATCATCTCATGTACCGCATCAATCTCCTGGGATTTGTTCTGGTCATCGCCGTTCTCGCATTCGCCGGCTGCGGAGGCGGGAGTGACGATATGATCGTCCCCTCCCTACAGGACACGAACGACACGGGCATTGTACGCGGCGAGATCGACGACGGCATGGTCGCCTTCGAGTTCGTCAGCAACGTGTCCAGCGATCCCGATAACCCGGTCCCCGGGCCCTTCATCATCCGCGGCGAGAACCTGCACTACGACACGGATCTCGCGGCACTCGTCGTGGACCTCAAAGTCATCAACGGTACGGACGAGCCGTTCGCCGAGCCGGTGAGCCTGACCTTCGTGCAGCTGATACCCGACAGTGTGACGGTGATGAATCCGGACAACGAGGAACACGGCGCCGGGGCGATGATCCTGTGCGAGTTCACCAACGACGACGGGATGTGGACGCCGGGAGAAGAGAGCCTACCGCGGAGTGTTCAGTTCGGGGTGGCACCAGGCGTGTCGATAGGCTTCGTCGCCCGGATCGACGTGGGCATGAGCCCCGTAGGTGGCGCTATTGGCGGTATCGTCTGGCAAGACGTGAACGAGGACGGCGTCCTCGATCCCGACGAGGTTGGCATCGGCGAGGTCGGCATTGCTCTGTTCGCAGGCTCCCATAGCGACTCCAACGTCGCCGACCCCATGTGGCTCACGATCACGGCGGAGGACGGCAGCTACCGCTTCGACGGGCTGGAGGCAGGACTCTACACTGTCGTCAGGCTTGAGCGCGACGACCTGGAAGCGACGACGCCAACCAAGATCCAGGTGCTTTTGGTCGAGGAGGAAGGCGTCGTCACCGACTTCCTCATGGCCAACTTCGGCTGCCGGATCGTCGCAATCCACGATGAATGCATCGAGGTGGGCGACTGGATCCACGCCAAGGGGCAGTACGCTCCCGAGCCCGACCGCCTCGTGGCGCATCACGTCTGCCGACTCGACTACGAGGATGACGACGATTGTGACGACGACGACGATGATGAATGGGAAGACGAAGACAAGGATGGCTGTCCGTGCACGCACCGGCTGGTCGGGCCGGTGACGGCCGTCGATCTCGACACCATGGCCATCGCCATCATGGGCAGCTGGGTCCACTCAGGCGACAAGCACGATCTCGAGCTCGAGGACGTGGAGGTGGGCGAGCGGGTCCGCAATTGTTTGCGGGTGATCGCGACCGACGAAGGCGACCTGCTGGTAGATTGTAGGTTGAGACACTTCAACGGTCATTGGGACCGGGTGCGGGGTGTCGTGCAGGAGGTCGTCCACGCCGACGACGGTCACGTCACGGGCTACATGGTTCTGAACACGTTCATCGCCTACGAGTCAGGGGATTGCGAGAACTGACCTGTCGCTACCGGTACGGCCGGTGTTCCCGTGAGAAGTACTCCTGTGTCATAGCACGGGTGGTCCGCAGCAGCAGGATCAGTGCGATCAGGTTGGGGAAAGCCATCATACCCAGGGCACTGTCTCCCAGGTTCCAGACCACCTCGAGGGAGAAGATGGCCCCCAGGAAATGCATGATGCAAAACAGGAACTTGTAGGGCTTGACGTACCTCGGTCCGAACAGGTAGACGGTCGCCCGGTCCCCGTAATAGCTCCAGCTGATGGCCGTCGAGACGGCGAAGAGCAACACCGCCAGGGTGATGATCAGATGCCCCCAGTCGCCGAAGGGACGGAGGCCGCGCTGGAAGGCCCAGGCGGTCATGGGGGAGCCGTTCTGCGCCATCTTCCCCGCGAGAGTGGAATTCTCCAGCGATCCGAACTCGATGGTGCCGTCGTCCACCTGGATCTCGCCGGAGTACGGCAGGCTGGCGGCGTCCAGTATTAACGCATCGACCACCAGCGAGTGGTTCCGCACGAACTCCACCCCTGCGGCCCGCCCTTCCCGCACATCGAAGGTCCCGGTGAAACGGTCGGACGCGGCTACCTTGCCGTCGGTGTAAACTGCAGTGCTGGGAACGACCACGGTGATGGCCGACTGACTGTTGATGGGGATGGCATCGTCGCGCCGCTCGTGCCAGACACCGGTGGTCAGGATCACCAGCCCGGTGATGGTGCAGATGATCAGCGTGTCGATGAGCGGCCCCATCATCGCCACCACACCCTCGCGTACCGGCTCGTCGGTCTTGGCGGCGGCGTGGGCAATGGGGGCAGAACCCTGGCCGGACTCGTTGGAGAAGAGGCCGCGCTTGACCCCCCAGGTGAGCATGAAGATGAATGTCCCGCCGGCGAAGCCTCCCAGTCCGGCAGCCGGCTTGAAGGCAGAGGCGAAGATCGTGGCCAGGACTCCGGGAATCTCCTGGATGTTCAGGACCAGCACCACGAAGCCGGCGGTGACGTAGATCCCCGCCATGTAGGGCACCAACTTGCTCGTGACCGCCCCTATCCGCTTGATCCCGCCCAGGATCACCAGCGCCACCAGGCTGGCGGTGACCAGACCGGTCAGCCAGGTGGGGATGCCCAGGTCCGAGCGCATCTGGTCGGCGACGGTGAAGGCCTGGATGCTGTTGCCGGAGCCGAAGCTGGAGATGATGGCACAGGTGGCGAAGAGCACGGCCAGGGGCTTCCAGGAGTGACCGAGCCCCTTCTCGATGTAGTACATGGGCCCGCCCGAGGCGGTCCCGTCCGGCAGTATCACCCGGAAGCGCATCGAGAGGGTACACTCGGCATACTTGAGGGCCATGCCGAAAACGGCGGTCACCCACATCCAGAACAGCGCCCCGGGCCCGCCATAATGAATGGCCGTTGCCACTCCCGCGATGTTCCCGATACCCACCGTGGCCGACAGGGCGGTGGTCAGAGCCCTGAAGTGGGAAAGGTCCCCCTGGTGTCGCGGGTCGTCGTACTTGCCTCGGATGACCTCGTAGCTGTGCTTGAGCCGCCGCAGCTGGATGAAGCGCAGGGCAAGGGTGGTGAGCAGGCCTGTCAGCAACAGGATCGCCACCATGACCGGGAAGGTGTCTGGCCAGCCCCAGATCGTGCCCTGCAAGTTGTTGGCGAAGCTGCTGATCGTCTCCATGGTCACAATCCGATCGCTGGACGCGAAAGTCAAAGCGACGGCCGCTGTACCGCCGCCCGCGCTGGATCAGGGATCTACGAATACAGCATCCGAGACACGCGAACAAGTCGGAATCTGACGCCACCGCCTGGATTGATTCACAACAAACGGGAACTCCACCCCGGCTGGGGAGTTGGAGATGCTGTTCCATGGCGGCACGGACGTGGCTGCCCCCTAACCTGTTTCCCTTGGTGATCCAGAGTATCCCCCGGAAAGGATTCGCCATGAGAAATCCCCTGAAATGTCGTTCCCTGCTCTTTCCCCTCTTCGTCCTGGCGGTCGCAGCCATCGTGATCGGCGCCGCCGCGGTCCAGGCCGGGGAAGATGAGGACAAGGATGTCATCATCATCACGAGCACGGACCGCGGCTGGCTCGGCATCACCATGCAGGATCTGGACGATGACATGGTCAAGGCCCTCGACCTGATGGACTCCGATGGAATCCTGGTGAACAGTGTCCTCGACGACTCGCCCGCCGAGAAGGCCGGCATCGAGGACGGAGACGTGATCATCGAGTTCGCCGGCCGTGAGATCGAGGATAGTGGCGACCTGGCCAAGGCGGTCGGCAAGACCGACCCCGGCGACGAGGTGCAGATCGTGGTTCTCCGCGACGGCGAACAGAAGACGCTCACGGCCGAGATCGGTGAGCGCGAGCTCCGCATGGGGCAGTTGCACGTCAAGCCCGGCGAAGAGGATCCCGAGGCTTTCTTCTACAGCACGCCCGGAGGCAAGAAACATCATTTTGCCTGGAAGGAATACTCCGGCGACCGTGGTTACATGGGCGTGAAGTTACAGGGGCTGAATGAACAGCTGGGCGAATACTTCGGCGTCGAGGACGGCGAGGGCGTCCTGATCTCCGAGGTCATCGAGGACAGCCCCGCCGCAGAGGCTGGTCTGCAGGCGGGCGATGTGATCGTCAAGATCGACGACGAAGACATCGCCGAGGCGGACGACATTCACGAGTACCTGGGCGATAAGGAAAAAGGCGACGAGGTGCAGGTCTCGGTCCTGCGCAACAAGCGGCACAGGAACATCAAGGTGACCCTGGGCGAAGCGCCTGACGATCTTGCCTGGTTCGGCTCGGAAGACTACGAGATCTTCCTCCCGCACATGGAAGGGATGAACCGCTTGCGCGGCATGCACCTCCGCGCCCCGCACGCGGAAAGGTACATGTTCCATTCCGAGGACGAGATGGACGAACTCAGGGAAGATCTGCAAGAACTCAAAGAGGAATTGAAGGAGCTGAAGAGGGAGCTGAAGAACGGCTGAGCAAACAACGGTAACTGTTTTCCCCCCGACCGGGAGTCGCCACGTGCGGCTCCCGGTTATTGCGTGTGTGCCTCAGAAAATTTTTCCCAATCAAACAAGCACGAAGACCAGCACCAACAGGAGTGCCATGGCCAGTGCCGAACCCGCCAGCCCCAGCACGGGGATCAGCAGCAGGCTCGCGAGCAGCGAGGCGAAGCAGCCGCCCAGCAGGTCTGCCGCGTACAGCGGCGAGACGACCAAGCGCTGATCCGGCCGGTCACGCAGGCTGACGTAGGCGAAGACGGCGGCCACGAGGAAGCCACAACCCAGTAACAGTAGAGCCGTCGCAGCCAGGCTTCCGACCCACCCGGAATTCAGCAGCCAGGCCGATAGCAAGCTCAGGAGCACGAAATCCACCATCAGTGCCACCCCGGTACCGGCTGGAAGACCTCGTGCGTCCAGCCGGTCCAGCACTCCTGCACCCAGCGCCAGTCCAGCCATGAACAGAGTCAGCAACAGACCCAAATTCTGGTACAGGACACCGCTGCTGGTCTGGTAGTTCAGGATCAGCGCCGTTTCCAGCACCATCCCCGCGAAACCAGCCGCAGCCACCAGCCCAACCCGCCGCAAGGTGCGGGAGCGCCGGCTCAGCATCAAACTTACCATCGCAACGGCTAGAGCCGACCAAGCCCAGGGCGAATGCGCCAGTGTGCCGAGCCCCAGCTCCGGCAGGTCCAGCCAAGCCAGAACCGGGAAGAAATTCGCCAGCCAGATCAGCAGAGTGTATTGGTAGCAAACCGGATTCACATCGCTGTTGACGGGGGCGACGGCACCGGCCAGCAGGGCGGCGGTCTCGGCGAAGCGGTCGTTGGTGTACAGGTAGTCGATGTAAGCGGGGGAGACAAGACGCGCCTCGATACCGCGCGCTGTGAACCTATCTGCCAGAAGCACGGGATCGCGCGACAGCGGCACGTCCGCCGCCAGGACGATGTTCGTCACGCCGGGCAGGACCACCACGTCGGCAAACACGTCCTGCAGGGCGCGGTGGATGCTGGCCGTGCGGCGCAGCAGCTGGGGTGTCCAGAGGTTCTCGGCCGACCGCAGCCGGAACGCCAGCACGCCGCCACGGTTGAGCCGCTCGGCGCAAAGGGCGAAGAACTCCCTGGTGTAGAAGCGGTTGGACTGACCCGAGGCAGGCTCGGGCATGCCCACCAGAACGAGGTCGTAGCGAGGGCTGTCCCGGAGATAGCTCCTGGGGTCCGCCTGGACGATGCGCACCGGCGCGGCGTCGAGGGAGTCGCGGAGGTCGGCGGGCAAATAACGCAGGAGCAGGTCCAGCAGCAATCCGTTCAGCTCCACGTAATCCACCGTCCGGGGCCGGTGCCGCAGGATCTCCCGTACCACACCTTCGGCACCACCGCCCAGAACCAGGACCGACTCGAGTGTACTCCTTTGCAAGGCCGCCAACTGCACGAACTCCTCGGCGCTCGTCCCCTCGCTCTCGTAGGAGAGAGCCCCGTTCTCGAACACCGCGATCTGTCCGGACAGCTCCGTGACGGTCACCCGGCCGTAGGGCGTGTCGCGCGATGCCACCAGGTGCGGGTGGTTCCAAGCCGTCAACCACCGGTCGCACTCCTCACG
>CBDURX010000040.1:0-8985 GCA_965369485.1 uncultured bacterium
GTTCAGGATCACTTCTCGTTCGCGGAAGCAGTACAGGAGAGGTGTCCAGGCCCCCATGTCCAAGCCGAAGGTCCCCAGGGCGATGAGGTGGCTGGCAATCCGTTGCAGCTCGGCGCAGATCACCCGGATGTGCTCGGCCCGTTCGGGTACCTGGATATCCGGCAGCAGGTTCTCCACCGCCACCACGTAGGCGAAATTGCAGTTCATGGGTGCCAGGTAGTCGAAGCGGTCGGTGTAGACGATCCACTGCTTGTAATCGCACCCCTCGGCGATCTTCTCGGCACAGCGGTGCAGGTAACCGATATAGGGCTTGACCTCGTAAACGATCTCTCCGTCGGTCTTGATCAGCAGGCGCAACACGCCGTGCGTGGCCGGATGTTGCGGCCCCATGTTGATCTCGAGCAGCTCGGACTTGAACTGGGGGACCTGGTCCAGTTCGGCCCAGCCGCTCTTAGCCACCGTATTTTTCTCGTCCACGGCCATGGCCTATCCTTCACCGGAGTCGTCGGAGCCGGGAGCCGGCGGCTCCTCGTCTTTCTGGTACGGATTCTTGTTGTAGGGTTTGCCATCCATGGGCACCTCATGCCACCGACTCGGCATCTGGTAATCCTTGCGCAGCGGATGCCCCTCCCAACCTTCCTCCAGGAGGATGCGGCGCAGGTCGGGATGACCGTCGAACCGGATGCCCAACAGGTCGAAGGCTTCCCGCTCGTGCCACATGGCCGTGGGCCAGACGTGTGACACCGTCGGCACGACGGGATTGCCGCGCGGCACACGGAGCTGCAGAGCGAACTTGTGCTCGTGCTCGTAGGAGTAGAGGTGGTAGGCCACGCCGAAATCACCCTCGGCCACGCGGTCCGAGGTCTCGGCCGTGCCGTCCTCGTTGTAGCCGAGGATGGCCACGCTCTTGCCCTTGCCGTTTTCGTCGTAGCCGTCCCAGTCGATGCCCGACAGGCACATCAGCAGACTGAAGTCCAGCCGCGGATCATCCCGCAAGAAGACGGCGGCCTCGGCGATCTTTTCCGGAGCGATGGTGGCTGTGGGCTGGAGCTCCTCTGCCTGCCACTGCAGGCCGGCGCCCTCACCCAGCTTCTCGACCAAGAGTTGATAGATTGCCGCTTGTTCCATGACCGTCTGTCCCATCTCACTTCCGGTAGGGGATTTTCTGGGCGTACTCGCTGATCCATTTGGGTGCACGGAACTTGCCTTTCCGGCCCCGGATCTTGTCCTGCAACCGCATCAATCCATCCAGGAGAACCTCGGGGCGGGGTGGGCATCCGGGCAGGTACACGTCGACGGGGACGAGTAGGTCGACTCCCTTGACGACGTGGTAGCCGTACTTGAAGTAGGGGCCGCCACCGATGGCGCAGCTACCCATGGCCACCACCCACTTGGGTTCGGGCATCTGCTCGTAGATCAGCTTCAGCCGCTGGGCCATCTTGGCCGTGACCGTGCCCGAGACGATCATCAAGTCCGCCTGGCGGGGTGTGGCGCGGAAGGCGCCGGCGCCGAAGCGGTCGATGTCGTAGCGGGTGGCGCTGGCCGCCATCATCTCGATGGCGCAGCAGGCAAGACCGAACGTCACCGGCCAGAGGCTCGACAGCCGGGCCCAGTTGAAGATCTCGTCGATGGAGGTCAAGATGAAGTTCTTCTTGTCGCTTGCGATGACCTGGGTCAGCTGGTCACCAACCTTGAAATCGAGCATCTGCTCGCGCTGGGGTTCGTATCCCGGCGGAGGAGTGGTGCTCTCCTTGCTCATTTCGCGCTGACCTCCTGCGCATCGTCCCGCTTGATCAGACTCTTGACCCAGTCCAGATCGCCCTTGGCCCAGACGTAGGCCAGTCCCACGGTGAGGATGGACAGGAAAATGACCATCTCCCAGAACACGATCACACCCAGCTGGGGGATGGGAAACAGTTGCTTGAAGACCACCGCCCAAGGGTAGAGGAATATGACTTCGATGTCGAAGACGATGAAGAACAGGGCGACCAGATAGAAGCGGATGTTGAAGCGGACCCACGACTCGCCCCGCGGCAGCTCGCCGCACTCGTAGGTGGTCATCTTATGGGGGTTGGGATTGTGGGGGCGGAGCAGACGCGCGATGCCGAGGGCCAGGAAAGCGAAGAAGATGCCGAACAGGATGAAGAGCAGCACCGTGGTGAAGTTGGCGTGTACTCCAGTGCTGACGGCCGCGAGCGGGGGTAACATGTTCATGGATGACCCAAGCCTGGTTCGAGAACGGCCAGAGAGCACTCACGCCATCGCCGAACCTGTAGCGAGGTCCGGCGTGACAACATCAGGAATGCAGAACCCGACAAATACAATAAGCGGGACGACCGGTGTCAAACTATTCCTGGAACGGGATTACGGTTACATTGACAACGGTTTCAGTCCGGGGGAAAAGATCATGATTCGCATTATCGCCGCGGGCAAGATGAAGGACCGCCGTCTGGCCGATCTCCTGGCCGACTTTCTCCGTCGCATCGGGTCTATGGCTCCCTGCGAGATGGTAGAGGTGCGCGATTCCTCTCCCGCGCGGGAGGCTCAGGAGATGGTGAGCAAGCTCGGCTCGCCGTCGGGGCATGGTCAGGTCATCGCCCTGGACGAGCACGGTGAGGAGATCACCTCTCACGGCCTGGCGGAACTGCTGGGCCGGCACGGAAACCTGGCCTTCCTCGTCGGGGGCGCCGACGGACTGGGCGAGGCGGCGCGCCGACGAGCCGACCGCACCCTGCGGCTCTCGGCCATGACCCTGACCCACGAGATGGCCCGCCTCTTGCTCGCTGAGCAGATCTACCGTGGGCTGTCGATCCTGCGCAACCGGCCTTATCACCGGGATTGAAAGGTTCACGGATGATAACTGCGGACCACGGCGATCCCGGCCACAGGCTGAACTCGCCGGCAGCAGCGACTGATCCGGGTTGAGGGCAAGGAGTTAACTTCTTTGCGCTCGCAGGTGAATCTCCTATAATTTGCAGCCAGTGCCCGCAGCCAGGTGGCGCCGGCACATGAGCGGCGGGTGGCATCCGGTAACCCGCAGGCCGATGGCTTTGAACAGTGTGTCCTGCAGTGTTCCACAGGTGTCCTCTATGACAGACGCTCCCAGGCCCCGGATCCGCTACTGGCGAGGCGGCCGTCCCGCCATGATGGTCGCTCTGGCCGGAGTCAGCTGTTGCTGCATGCTGTGGCTCTGCCCGGTCACGCTCGCCACGGCCGCCACGGTGGTTCTGGTCGGAACCGACGGCGCCTTCATCAGTCTGAACGGTGAAGAGTTGGGGCGTTTCCCCCTGCACGGACCTTTGACTCTCGAACCAGGGCGCTACGTCGTGCGAAGCACGCTGAAGGGATACGCTCCCTATAAGGAGGAATTCCTGCTCGAGGATGAGGATGACTGGTTGCGACTGCGGGTGCGCCTGACACCGTTGAAGCGCAAGACAGCGGTCCTGAGCAACATCCTGATCGCCGGTTCCGGCCAGCGTTACATGGGACGGCGCACCCGAGGTTGGATCTACACGGGGCTGGAAATCACAGGACTGGCCACGGCCATCTACGGCGAGCTCTCCTTCCAGAACCACCATGACGACTACCTGCTCTCCCTGGATGAATACCACCGAGCGGTCTCGGAAGAAGACATCGCCTTCCACCGGACACAGGCTGAAGACGCTTTCGATCAGGCTAATCAGGCCCAGGACGTCCGGGACATCGGCCTGGTCATGTTCGTCGGATCCATCGTGGTGAGCATGTTGGACGCCTGGCTGTTCTTCCCCCAAGCCGAGGTGCCGCCCGCGGTCGCACCAACTGACCTCGGCTCTGCCGGTGACAACCCGGCGGCCGTGACCGTGGCCGCCACGTCGCAGTCGGCGTCCGGTTCCCTGACCCTCGGTCCGCGCCTGAGTAGTGATGGCACGGTTTCGTGGTACGCCGGGTGGCGAACCGGGTTCTAACCTGGACGACGCGGGCAGGATGCAACGGGAGATGGTAAGGACATGATACTGTTACAGCGAGCGGACACGAGACGCTCACAGCGAAACATCATCATGGCCCTGAGCCTCGCCCTGAGCGTGGCGCTGGCACTGGTCTTCGGTTGCAGCTCGCGGATCGACGAGCCGGCCTACGACAACCCCCTGGATCCCAACGGTCCGACGGGCGGGGATCCCTTCGGCGTGGAAGCCACGGCCTCGGGCAACAATGTCTTGATCGCCTGGTTCCAGGTGGAGCATCCCGACGTCGTCAGTTACATCGTCCTGCACTCCCTCGACGAACAGTCGTTCTCCGTGGCGGGCCAGGTAGATCACTTACAGGGCGCAGATGAGAATAATTTTCTTCACGGCGAGGCCGCACCCAACGCCATCAACTGGTACAAGGTGCAAGCCATCAGCAGCGACGGATTCGCCTCCTCCTCCACCGCGGTCATGGCAGACACTACCTGGACCCAGCCGTTCTTCGAGATCGCCGGGGGCGCCAGCGGCACACCGACCCGATTCGTGAGTCTCACAATCAGCACCACCGCCGGGGATTTTCTGGAGATCGCCGACAACGATACTTTTGCCGGCAGCACTGTCATGGCCGCCGAGCCTGGTGATACGACCGAGGTGGCCTGGGACCTGGGTCCTGCCGGCGACAACGGTGATGACAAGAACCTTTACCTGCGGGTCCAGACCGGTCCGCTCTTCTCCCAGGTGGCCGCACGAAGCATCCGGACCTCGTTCAACCCCAGTTTCAGCATCGCCGGAGATGAGAACGGCGTGGCGACACAGGTGGTCGATCTGCAGATCACCGACGACGTCGCGGGCATCGACTCCATGCGCTTTGCCCGTAGTCCGGAGATGCTTCCCTTTACGCCTTGGGTAGCTGGAGACACTCTTTACAGCGGTTACACCCTGATGGACAGTCCCCTGCCCCAGACCATCTGGGGGGAGTTCCAGAGTGATTTCGGTTACAACGCTACCAACAGCTACGAAGCCCTGCCCGACGACCTGTCCGGCGTTTCCTTCATCATCAAATCGCTCGACAGCAACGAGGACATTACTGACTCCATCGCAGTGTTGCTCCTGAGCAGCTTCGCCGCCCTGGAAATGCGCTTCTCCGAAAGCCCCACCTTCGTCGGCGTACCCTGGGTCGCATACGACGACACCACCCTCTTCACCCTCAGCGAGGAGCCCGGCCTGAAGGTCGTCTACGGCCAGTTCCGCAACTTCTGGGCCCAGTCACCCACCGTGTCCGACGCCATCTCATTGGTGTCCCAGGAGATCCAGGTCGAGTTCCTGCACCCCCTGAACGGTATGGTCGTGTTGGGCGGCTCACAGCTTACGGCGATGGGTTTCGCCGTGCCGGCTGCGGGTTTCAACGCCGTGGACATGGTGGAAGTCGACCTGGGCGACGGTCAAGGCTTCAACCCGGCCACCGGCACCGAGAGCTGGTCGATTGACTGGGAAGTGCCGCTATTCCGGGAGGACCGTGATCTCATCTTGCGCGCCCGCGCGATCATCGTCGATACGGATACCGTAACCACCGCCATCACGGTCACCGTCACCCAGCTCGCGGTGAGTATCACCCAGCCGGCGGACGGCGACACCCTCACCGTCGGTACGGATGTGACAGTGGCGGGAACCGCCGTGCCCGTTCTCGGCGGCGCCGCCCTCGACTCGGTGGTGGTGGGGCTGGCCGGCACGGACACGACCCTGACCGAGAACCTCGCCGGCTGGTCCGTGACCTTGAGCGTGCCCGACGAGACAGACGCTCCGCAGGATATCATCGCCACGTCCTGGGCCGGCGGAGAATTCTCCCTACCTCACACCATCAGCGTAACCATCATAACGGAACAGCCGTAATAATCCGGGTCATAACAGTCTCTCTCGGCTACACTCGACGTCCCCCGCACAGCCACCAAGGAGGCGTTCCATGAAAAAGCCCGGTCCCCCGCGGCCTGACCATCACGAGCTTGATCGCAGAAATTTCCTCAAGGTGGGCGGCGCCTTCGTGAGCGGCGCCGCGCTCGGCCTTCCCGCCGCCGCCTACCCTGCCCCTGCAGAGGAGCCGTCGCAGGATGACGTGCGGGCCAGGGACTACCGCGTGCTGGGCCGCACCGGCTTCAAGGTGTCGGACATCAGCATGGGTTGCGGACGGATCAGTGAGGCCAACGTGGTCCGCTACGCTTACGACAATGGCATCAACTACTTCGACACCGCAGAGAGTTATAGCAACGGCGACTCCGAGCGGATGATCGGCGAGGCCATGCCGCACATGGACCGCAAGCAGATCTTCATCACCACCAAGCTGGGGGTCGTGGCGGAGACCAGTGAGGAGGAGATCGTCGAGCGCTTCCAGAAATGCCAGGAGAGCTTACAGACCGATTACGTCGATGCACTATACCTGCACGGCGTGGCAGACGTGACCGTCGTCACCCACGCGGGATTTCACGCCGCCGTAGCCCGTCTGAAAGCGGAAGGTAAACTCCGACACGCCGGCATCTCTTCCCACGGTCCCATGGTGGATGAGCCAGACAGCATGGAAAAGGTGCTCTGCGCCGCGGCGGAGGACGGCCGCTTCGACTTGATGCTCCTCTCGTACAACTTCATGAACAAGGTGGAAGCCGAGAAGGTGCTGGCCGTCTGCAAGAAGCACGACGTCGGCACGACCGGCATGAAGATGACCCCGGGGGTCCTCGAGGTCGCACCCTTCGACCCCGAGAATCCCAACGAGGAGTACGCCGGATACCTCGAGAGATTGATGAAGAACGGCCGCACCCGGGAGGAGGCCGTCGAGCGCATCAAGAACTGGGTGAACGAACAGAAGGAGAACAAGGAAAAGACCAAGCCGTTCCTGGCCAAGCACGGCATCAAGACCAAGGAACTGCTCCGGAACAAGAGCCTGCAGTGGGTCCTGCAGAATCCGGACATGCACACCATCTGTGTTTCCATGCCCGGCTTCGACGACATCGACAAGACCCTTCCCTTATCCGGTACCAAGCTCTCGCGGGCCGACCGTGCATACTTGCGGGAATACGAGTACACCTTCGGCGACCGTTACTGCCGCCACGCATGCAGCAGCTGCACCGGAAGCTGTCCCGTGGGACTGTCGGTGAGCACCATCATGCGCTACTCGTACTATTACCAGCTGCAGGGACGGGAGAAGTTCGCCATGGGCAAATATGCCCGTCTGGGCGGTAAGGACGCCACACACTGCATTGCCTGCGACGCGCCGTGTACCGGAGTGTGCCCCTACGGGGTGGACATCCAGGCCAATCTCATGAAAGCGCATACACTCCTGGGATTCCCGCAAATGGCTTGACTCTTGCAATAATGAGTTAATGAGTAATGACGCGGGCACGAAGCGAGGAGCCGAAAAGATGAAGAGACGGCTGGGCACTCTTTTACTGTTGGGGTGGTTCATCCTGGGGTGGAGTGCTGCTTCCTGGAGCGTAGCGGGCGGTGTGGAGATCACCTGGCAGGACATCACTGGCTGGACACCAGCTGGTGAAGCGGTCACATACCCTGCAGAGAAATTGTGGGAAGTCATCGACGGGGCGGCCGAGCAGTACCTCAGCTACGGCGTGCAGGGGTTGTCGACCTGTGATCTCGCCCAGGGCGACCTCCTCGTCACCGTCAGCATCTACGACATGGGCAGCCGGTTGAACGCCTTCGGCATCTTTGGCAGTGAGCGCTCCGAACCCGACACCATCAACACCATCGGATCAGCTGCGTCCCTCGCCCCCCCCTACCAGGCCCTGATGTGGAAGGAGGAGTACTACGTCAAGGTCGAGGTTTATCAGGGGAAGCTGGACGAAGATACCGCCCGCGAATTGCTGTCCGTCCTCGCCGACAGGTTACCTGGTTCCACACAGGCTCCACCCGAATTGCACTTGCTGCCCAAGCAGTGGCTGGTTGCCGGTTCGGGCGGCTATACCGCCTCGGGATACCTCGGCCTCGGCGAACTGAACCATTGCCTGCACGCCCGGTACGAACTGGCGGACGGGAAGGAATACCGGGTATTCGTCCTGCTCCCGGAGAGTCGGAAATCCATCACCGCGATCTGGCAAGAGCTGATCCTCGCCTGGGAACCCGCCACGAACACTACCGACCTGGCGCTCTACCGCAAGATCCCCTATCAGGGTGTGGTGGGCGTCTTTCTCACCCAACGAGGTATCCTCGGCGTCGCCGACGCCGAGAGTGTGGAGGAGATGGTATCCGCAGTCGGCGAGCTGGGTGTGGCCCCGATCCCCCGTAACTCCGCCCTGGGCACCACCGGCCGCTGAGGCTCACCGACGCCCGGTAGAGGTCGCCCACAGTCGTGACGAAGCGCCGGCGCAGATTCAGCAGGGCCACGCCACTGCCAACAAAGACCCGGCGACCTATCTTCGGCCGCCGGGTCTCCGCTACACCGCTTCAGGCGGGTAGAGCTACTGTCCGCGGCTAGCCGCGGATCAGCTGCATGCTATTTGACGAGCATCATCTTTTTAGCCACGGACTTGCTGCCCGACTCGTACCGGTAGACGTACATGCCCGACGGCATGCGCGCGCCAGCATCGTCCGTCCCGTCCCACATCACCGAGTACTCGCCCACACCGTAGTTCTGGCTGACAAGGGACTTGACCTTGCGGCCGGACAGGTCGTAGACCGCTATCGCGACCTGCCCCTCGTGCTCGACGTTGAACTTGATGGTGGTGGCGGGGTTGAACGGGTTCGGATGATTCTGAGACAGATTGAACTTGACCGGAATCAGGTCCGTCACCGGCGTCGGATTGAGCGCCTGGTTCGCGGCATCGGTGTTGTCCTGAAGCTCCTGCAGGCTAGTACCGTAGACCAGTGCCAAGGCGACGACGATGGAGTCGCCGGCCGCCACGCTGAACGGACCCGCGGAAGTAAGGCACGACCAATCGTCCGGCCCGGTCGTCGTGGCGAGAGACATGATTCCCTTCAGATGCCGGCTCTTGATCCCGTCGTCGATGTGTTGGCTGGGGTAGACGTAAGTCGGGTTGTGGATCAT
>CBDURX010000041.1:0-8970 GCA_965369485.1 uncultured bacterium
CGCAGCGATGGCAGGAACAGCAGCGGGTTCGACCTCGGGAACAGCAGCGGGTTCCGTTGCCGCGGGCGCCACACCCTCCGCCGTGCCGTCGTCGATGACGGTGATGACCTGGCCCACCGTGATGATGTCACCCACGTTGCCAGCCACCATGGTGACCTTGCCTCCCCAGGGGGAGGGAATGGTGACCGCGGCCTTGTCGGTCTCCACGTCCACGAGGGGTGCGTCCTCCTGGACCGTGTCGCCCACGGCGACGTGCCATTTCAGGATCTCGCCCTCGTGAATACCTTCGCCCAGGTCGGGTAACTTGAATTCGTGCACGGTGGTCTCCTCACGCCAATTACCACAGCGGCAAACGGGCCCACGGTCGCGACAGGCCACGGATTCGGTCTAGAAATCCAGAGTCTCCTCGATGCCGCGGCGAATCCGGCCGGCGGTCGGGATGTAACTTTTCTCCCGCCCGAAGTAGGGGGTGACGACATCGAAGCCCGTCAACCGCTTGACCGGAGCCTCCAGGTACAGCAACACCTTGTCGTTGATGATCGCGATGATCTCGGAGGCGATTCCCAGCGACTTGGGCGCCTCTTGAACCACCACGCAGCGGCCAGTCTTCTTGACCGACTTGCAGATGGTGGCGCCGTCCAGGGGCGCGATGGTCAACAGGTCGATGATCTCGATGCTCGCACCCCGCTCCTGCTGCACTTCCTGGGCCGCCTTCAAGGTCGGCCGCATCATGGCGCCGAAGCTCACCAGGGTCAGGTCCGTGCCTTCCTGCACGGTCTCGGCCAGGCCGATCTCGCGGGTTTCTTCCTCCTCGGGCACCTCTTCCTTGAAGGCGCGGTAGGAGTGTTTGGGCTCCATGAAGACCACCGGGTCCGGGTCGCGGATGGCCGCCACCATCAAAGCCCTGGCGTTCCGGGGGGTCGAGGGGATGACGACCTTGATGCCGGGGAAGTGGGCGAAGGTGGCCTCGCGGCTCTCTGAGTGGTGCTCCAGGGCGCGGACGCCGCCGCCGTAGGGCATGCGCACCACCAGGGGCACGGAGATCTGGCCCTGGGTGCGGGAGCGGAGGCGGGCGGCGTGGCCTTCCAACTGGCCGATCATTAGGTAGGCGAATCCCGAGAACTGCATCTCGCAGACCGGCCTGAGGCCGGCGACGGCCATGCCGATACTGGTGCCGAGGATGCCCGACTCCGCCAGCGGCGTATCCACGACCCTGTCACTGCCGTACTTCTCGCTGAGACCGTCCGTCACCCGGAAGACGCCGCCGTCGAGGCCGACGTCCTGGCCCAGGACGATCACGCTGTCGTCCCTGGCCATTTCCTGGTCGAGGCCGAGCTGGATTGCCTGCACCATGTTCAGCTTAGGCATCGGCGGCCTCCTCCTGCAGGTTGGCCAGGAACTCCCGGCGCTGTTCCTCGATCACTGTGTGCTTGGTGCCGAAGACGTGGTCGAAAGGTGCGTCCGGCTTCTGGCTGCTGCGGGATTCGAAATCCTTCACCGCGGCGTCGACCTGAACCTTGATCTCCCTTTCCAGCTCCTCTTGCTTGGCGTCGTCCCAGATGCCCTTCTTTACCATGTACTTACGGTAGCGGAGGAGGGGCTCCTTCTGCCACCACTGCTGGGCCTCCTCGTCGGAGCGGTACTTGGTGGGGTCGTCGGCCGTGGTGTGCATCATGAGGCGGTAAGTGATGGCCTCTCTGAAGCTGGGACCCTCGCCCGCATAGGCTCTGGCGAGGGCGTCCTGGACGGCCTTGTAGACGGCCAAGGCGTCGTTGCCGTCGACTTGCAGGGAGGGTATCCCGTAGGCGATGCCCTTCTGAGCCAGGGTCTGGGACCTGGTCTGCTTTTCGCGTGGAAGGGAGATGGCCCACTGGTTGTTCTGGCTGATGAAGACCACCGGCGCTTGCCAGACCGCGGCGAAGTTCATCCCCTCGTGGAAATCGCCTTCGCTGGTGGCGCCGTCCCCCAGGAACACCACGGCGGCTGCCTTCTCCTGCCGGTATTTCAGAGCGTACCCGATACCGGCGGCTTGGGGACACTGGGAACCAACGATGATGTTGAAGGGCATCAAACGCCGGATATGGCCTTCCGGCAGCAAGTTGCCCTCCTCGTAGCCGTTGTGGAAGATGTAGGTGTTGGCCAGCGGTTCTCCCCGCACCAGGCGGCCTCCCAGCTCGCGAAAGGCACCCACGAACCAGTCCTTCTCGTTCATGGCCATGGCGGCCCCGACACTGACGGCCTCATGCCCGGTGCAGGGGCCGAAGGTTCCGACTCGGCCCTGGCGTTGCAGCTTAAGCATGCGTTGGTCGGCCTCGCGGGCCAGGAACATCCAGCGGTAAAGATCGACGATTTCGTCCGGGGAGAGATCAGGTGCGAGCTTTTCGTCGACGATGCCTTCCTCGTCGAGGATCTGCAGGTAGGAGACGCTGAACTTCGCGATCTGCTTCAGCGGCATCGCAGGGTCCTTTCGCGTTTACATGAAGATTCGGGCCGGCTCGAAGTCAACCCGGCCCGACAATGCCGGAGCATATTATAAAGATTTAATAATGATTCGCAATTGCGGACTTCTCGGTGGTTGGCCCATTCGTGATAATTTTTGCATGATCATGTCTGAGTGGAAAACTCTTTGTCGGGCAAGGGGTAACCCGATATATTGGTGGAGTGGGCGAGAAGTTTCGAGTTTGGAGGGACAGTTGACGCAATCAGGAATCATTACTATTATTGGCTCCTGACATCAGACAGATCAAGAGTTCAATCGGAAAGGAAGGCGACAGATGTCCACGCAGGAAGTGCAGGAGCAGATTGTCGAGAACATGCAGAAGTGGCAGAAGATCGAGAACGCCTCCGTCGCTCAGATGAGTGCCATCATCGAGAAGACCAGCAACCCGGTCATCCAGATCGTGATGGAAATCATCCAGCATGACTCACAGATGCATCACCGTGTTCAGCAGATGATCCTCGACAGTCTCGAGCGCGAAGCCATCGTCTTGAACCCGGAGGACCTGGGTCAGATCTGGGACCTGGTCGAAAAGCACATCGCCATGGAAGAAGAGACCATCGTCCTGGCCAAGGACAGTCTCGCCGCCCTGAAGGGCAAGAAGATGGTCATCCAGGAGTACTTGCTCAACTACCTGCAGGTGGACGAGGAAAAGCACGACATGCTTCTGGAGAGCCTGGAGAAGATCAAGTCTGGCATGTACCCTTACGGTTAGGAACGAGCGCCGGTGCGGCCGACGGGCCACCGCATGGCGGTGAGTGGTCCCCGGCTGACTTGAATAAGGAGCGGAACCTTGCTGAGCAAGAAACTACATAATACTCTCAACGATCAGATCAACGCCGAGTACTACTCTGGTTACCTGTACCTTGCCATGTCCTCCTATCTGGAGTCCATCAGCATGGATGGGTGCGCAAATTGGATGCGCATTCAGGCTCAGGAGGAGCTCATGCACGGCATGAAGATCTACAACTACCTCATCGACCGTGGTGAGCGGGTTTTGCTGCAGCCTTTGGAGAAGCCTCCCCATGAGTGGGGCTCGGTCCTGGAAGCCTTCGTGGCTGCCCACAACCACGAGCAGAAGATGACGGGTATGATCAACGGCCTGGCCGATCTGGCCCAGACCGAGAAGGATTTCGCCACGAGCAATCTCATGCAGTGGTTCGTGGACGAGCAGGTCGAAGAGGAAGCCACGGTCGACAGCATCGTCCAGAAGATCAAGATGCTGGGAGGAGATGGCCCGGGTCTCTTCATGATCGACCGGGAGCTGAAGCAACGCGTAACGACCCCCCTCGCCGGGGAATAATCCGGTCTAAGAGGGCGACAAACGTGGTGAGCTAGAAAACGGCCGGCGGAACGAATCCGCCGGCTGTTCCTATAGCACCTGGTCAGAGAATGGCCGGTCACTCCGTCAACAGTGGCGCGTCTATCTTCACTCCCTTGCCGGAGAAAACGATGTCCGGTTCCATGCTGCCCGCGTCTCCGGACATCATGTTCGATGAGTTGATCTCCCAGATCAAGGTGTTGCCCTCGACGCGCTGAGCGTTGTGGCGGAGGATCTCGCCGGGTACGGTGACGCGCATCCCGATGTCCAGTTCCGACATGGAGCCCATGAGCTTACCCATGATCTCCATGGACTTGCCCATCATCTCGGGATCCATGTCCTCCATGGATTGAGGTGACTCGGAGGGTGATTCTTCCTCCTCGGGCTCACTCTGCTGCGCCTCGGGCTCGACCGCCACCAGATTGTAATTCCCATCACTTGTCTTGAAGATCTTGAACCCACCACCCTGTTCATTCATGGTGGAGGTAAGGGCGTCCGAGAGATCGTTGATGTGCTTGAAAGCGATGACCATTTCGAGATTTTCCTTGCCGTCCAGTGTCGAGCGCTCGAATTTCTGGAGCTTGACACCGCTCTCCTTGCAGGCTTTCTCGATCTCTTCTTGGTTGAAATCGTCGAGGGATGGGGCGTCGTCCATGTTCTGTCCGGGCATGTCCATGTCCTTCAGTTCCTTGATAGCTTCGGCCACGGATTCGGACATGGAGTAGGACATAGCGAAGGTGCCGGAGCCGTCCTTTTCGATGACGGTTTCCATGTGCATCTGGACGCAACCTGCCAAGGTGAAGAACCACAACAGAATTGCGAATGGGGCAAACTTTTTCATGATGACCTCCCGACGATTGATTCGATCTCCCGGAGCATCGGTGTGTTTGCCCGAAAAATCCGGGCCAATCGTGAATAATCCGGGTTAAGCTGCTACATTGTGCCACGCAAAGTGACCGGAAACAAGTAAACATACCGACGCGGTCACGCTACTTGCGTGTTCACGGTCGGCCAAGGAGATGTACCTCATGAAGAGTCCCCAGCCCAAACCGGCCTGCTTCAAGGCCTACGACATCCGGGGCCGTGTGCCTGACGAACTGGACGAAGACCTCGCCTACCGTATCGGCCTGGTCACCGCGCACAGTGTCGGGGCTGCCAGCTTCGTAGTCGGCCGCGATTGCCGCCTCAGCAGCGAGCCGTTGGCCGCGGCACTCACCAGGGGTCTCAACGCGGGTGGGGTCGACGTTTTGGATATCGGCCTCTGCGGTACGGAGCAGGTCTATCACGCCACCTTCGCCCGGAAGCTGGGGGGAGGTGTCATGGTCACCGCCAGCCACAATCCCATCGATTACAACGGTATGAAGCTGGTTCGGGAAGAAGCCAAGCCCATCAGCGGCGACAGCGGCCTGGACGAGATCGGCGCCAAGGTCCTGGCGGATGAGCTGGCTCCCGCCGCCAGTCCGGGAACAACCCGGACGGGCGATACGTTGGCAGAGTATGTCTCCTTTTTGCTCGACCAGGTCGACCCGCACTCCTGGCGGCCGCTGAAGATCGTGACCAACGCCGGCAACGGATGCGCCGGACCGGTGATCGACGCTCTGGCCGAACGGCTGCCCTGCGAGTTCGTCCGCATTCACCACGAGCCGGACGGCAGTTTCCCCAACGGCATTCCCAATCCCCTCCTGCCGGAGAACCGCGGCGCCACGGCGGCAGCGGTACGTGACAACGGAGCCGACCTGGGTCTGGCCTGGGACGGGGATTTCGACCGCTGTTTCTTCTTCGACGAGCGCGGCGAGTTTGTCGAGGGGTACTACCTGGTCGGCCTTCTGGCCGCGGCCAGCCTACGAAAGACGCCGGGAGCCAAGATCGTCCACGACCCGCGTCTCACCTGGAACACCATCGATGTCGTGACACGCGCCGGTGGCATACCGGTGATGAACAAGACGGGCCACGCCTTTGTCAAGGAGCGCATGCGGAAGGAAGACGCTCTCTATGGCGGCGAGATGTCGGCCCATCACTATTTCCGCGCCTTCTCCTACTGCGACAGCGGCATGCTGCCGTGGTTGCTGGTGGCGCAAGAGATGTCGGTGACCGGCCAGCCTCTCTCGGCGCTGGTAGGGAGCATGCAGGAAGCCTATCCGGCCAGCGGTGAGATCAACCGGCACCTGGACGATCCCGACGCCGCTATCGCCGAGGTGGCGTCGCGGTATGCGGACGAGGCTTTGACCACGGATCACACCGACGGACTGAGCATGGAGATGGCGAACTGGCGCTACAACCTGCGCAAGTCCAACACCGAGCCGGTGGTACGGTTGAATGTGGAGTCGCGCGGCGATCCGGAGCTGATGCGTATAAAGACGGCAGAGATCCTGGCGCTGCTAGACGTTACCTGATTTTTCCGGGCCAGGAGCCACGATGAAGAGCATCTTGTTTCTCTGCACGGGCAACTCCTGCCGCTCCCAGATGGCGGAAGGATTCGCACGCAAGTATGCACCCGCCGGCACGACCATTTTCTCGGCCGGTGTCGAGAAGCACGGCCTAAACCACAGGGCAGTGCTGGTGATGAGCGAGGTGGGCGTGGACATCTCGCAGCAGTATGCCAAGAGTGTCGAGGAGATCCCCGCCGCACAGATCGACACGGTCATCACCCTTTGTGGTCACGCCGCCGAGACCTGCCCTGCGTTCTTGTCCGAGTTGCCGGGCGCGCACTGGGATCTGACCGACCCCGCGCGGGCGGAGGGGGCTGAGGATGAGATCCTGGCGCTGTTCCGAGAGGTGAGGGACGAGATCGAGAGGAGGGTCAAGGAGCTGTACGGAAGGTGACCTTCATCACGCCGCGGACTTGCCTGCGGGTGTCCGGCCAGTCGGCAGGACCGTCCTTAAATCACCGTCCTACAAGGGCAGCATGAGGGTGAACCGCGTCCATTGGTCCTGTTCGCTGGCAACCTGGATCCTGCCCCCGAATCCCTTGACGATATCGTGCACGATGGCCAGCCCCAGGCCGGTGCCCTTGCCGGCCGGCTTGCTGGTGTGGAAGAGGTCGAAGATCTTGCCGAGGGACTCCGGCGGGATGCCCACGCCGCTGTCCTCGATGGTGACCACGAACCAGCCGTCTCGCGTTGTGGTGCTGATCTCCACGACACCGTGCGGTTCCCCTTTTTCTTCCACGGCCTCGAAGGCGTTCTTCAGCAGGTTCACGAACACCTGTTCCAGGAGCAGGGAGTCGATGACCGGCTGGGGCAGGTCGGGGGCGTAGCGCCTGCGGATCTCGGCGCCCGACTCCTGGATCTCCGGGGCCAACAGGTCCAGTGACTCGTCCAGTACCTCCGCGACGTTCACTTTCGTCTTGCCGGGAGGGGATTTCTTCATGAAACCGAGTAGGCTGTGGGTGATGGTGGAACAGCGTCTTACCTGGTGGCTGAGCCGGACGACCGCCTTCTCGAGGATTTCCTTGTTGGCAGGGTGGAGGTTGGTCTTCTCCTCGTCGATGATCTCCGCGATCAAGCCGGCGATGGTGTCCACAATCGCCAAAGGGTTGTTGATCTCGTGGGCCACACCAGCGGCCATCTTGCCGACGGCGGCCAGCCGGTCGGATTGTATCAGGTCTTGCTGCAGGCGCAGCCGGGTGGTCAGATCGCGGCAGATGCCGACGATCTCCAGAGGTGAACCGTCGGGAGCGTTGATCAAGGTCAGCGAGACGTTGCAGATGGCTTTTTCCCCATCATTGCGCAGCAAGGGCATCTCGTACGCCACCGCATGGCCTGCGTGCAGGGTCTCCTGGAAGAGGTCACGGAATTGCTGGGGATCGTCGGCGAATTCGACGAGAGGCCGGCCCAGGACCGACTTGGCTGCGTAGCCCAGTACTCGCTCGGCCGCCGCGTTGAAGGAGAGAAGGTGTCCGGTCGGGTCGGTCAGGAAGATCATGTCCCGGCTGTTCTCGAGGATACCGGCCAGATATTCCCTCGCCTCGAAATGCTGAGCTTGCTCCTTGTGTAGCTTTTCCTCGCTCTCGTGCAGTTCCGTGCTGTCTTCCACGAGACCGAACAGCCCCACCACTTCGTCTCCCTTTTGCACGGGGAACAGGGTGGCGGAGAAGTTCATTCGCCGGTCTCGCAGCGGCAGGATACCCTCGGCGTGAAGTATCTGGCCGGTCCTGATGACTTCGAGTTCCTTTTCCCTGATCCGGCGCGCCACGTAATCGGGGAAGAGATCGAAATCACTCTTGCCCACGACGTCGGACTCATTTAGCCCGAGGGCTTCCAAGGCGTGGCGGTTGATGACCCGGTAGTGCAGCTTGGCGTTCTTCATGTAGATGAAGAGCGGTGCGGTGTCGATGAACTGGTCCAGCCGAGAGCGCGTCTCCTTCAGTTCTTCTTCCGTTTGTACCCGCTGGGTGATGTCCCGAATCGCCTCCACGACTCCCAATATGTTCCCCTCGTCGTCCCGTATGGGGGCGGCCCGTACCGCAGCGAAGTGCTCCTGGCCCAGCTCGTCCTCGTGGCTGACGACGGTCGCCACCGCCCGACCGGCTTGCAACGACTCGGCGTGGGGACAGCCCTCCAGACTGATGTCACACGGTCCCTTTGTCTTGTGTTCCAGCTCGTAACAATATTTTCCGATGATCTTGTCCCGAGTCAGCTTGTTGGCCTCCAGAAAGGTCCGGTTGGCCAGCTCGACGGTGTAGTTCTTGTCGATCACCAGAATTTCGTAGGGGAGGCTGTCGAGGATGTTACGCAGACGGTTGCGCTCGTCCAGAACCCGCTGTTCCGCCTCGCGGTGCTGTCGGTCGCTCTCCTCGGCCAGGGTGAAGAAGTCCCAGAAGAAACGGGAGGCATAGTGGTCGATGAAGTGGACGTGAGACGGCAGGGAACGGAACACCTCGTCCCGTACGTCGGACAGACCTGTCAACTCCACCACGAGATCGACGCCGTCGCAGGCGAAGAACTCGCGGTAGTCTGCCACCGTGAGCTCGATACCGCTCTCGCGGGCGAGGACCATTCCAGGCGAGTCGGGATCGGGATCCGCCACACCTATGACTCTCAAGCCCAGGCGATTCGGGTTGGCCTGGATCCTGGTGAGTAGATCGTGGCAGGCCCGCCCGCCTCCGATGATGGCGACCCTGGTCTCACTCTTGTTCATATTTGTGCCGTAG
>CBDURX010000042.1:0-8834 GCA_965369485.1 uncultured bacterium
TCGGGGGTCATGTCGGTCATGACTGTACCGTCGCGCCGTGCAGCGCCGCTCCCAGCGCTCCTACGAAGTCGGGATCTTCGGGCACGACGACCTCTTCCTGCATGTGCTCCTCGAGAAGCTGCTTGACGCAAGAGTTGTGGGCAACGCCACCAATCAGTAACAGAGGTGAAGACCCGCCGACCCGGCGCATGACCTCCACCGTCTTCTCCACGATGGACATGTGCAGCGCCATGGCGATGTTCGTCGGCTTCTCACCACCGGCCACCAGGAACATGGCCTCGCTCTCGGCGAAGACCGTGCACTGACTGTCGATCTTGATGCGCTTATCGGCCTGCAAGGCGAATTCTCCGAAATCCTCCAGCGGCACCTGCATGGACATGGCCAACACCTCGAGGTACTTGCCGGTGCCGGCGGCACAGCGGGTTCTCAGCTCGTAGTTTTGCACCTCGCCGGCCGCGGTGAGGGAGATGATCATGGTATTCAAGCCACCGATGTCCAGGATCCGCCGCGTCCGCGATTCGACCTGCCTGGCCCCGAGGACATTGGCATTCAAGGTGCCGAGAATGTCGGCCTCCGGAAGCTCCGGATTCTTTTTCCACAGGTCCCGGCAGTGTCCCGTGACGACGATGGTGTCGGCCGCGACATCCTGCAGCAAGTGCTCGATCTCCTGGATGGGAGAGAAAGTCGTCGGGGTCAGGACCCGGTCGGCCACGCTTTCGTCTTCCCAGACCACCATCTTGATGGAACGTGAACCGATATCGAATCCGATGGTCCTGCCAGGGGCGCTCATGGCTCGAACTCCTCTTGTGTGCTCCAGTTGCCGGTCCGCGAGAAGAACGCTCCCCGCGCCGCGAAAACCCGAATTCATCTGTCCTAATAATAACACGAAAGGACTCCTCTACCACAGAGAGTTGCCCACCAGATGGTAAAGAAATGCCAGGTGTGGACGTCGCCGATGGTCACGGATCACCACGGATCGCGCCGGCAGGTCTGGCGGTCCAACCCATTTTTAATAACGTAGCAGGAAACATGGCCGGAATTCGCCCCCACTCCGAAACCTCATCAGGCCACCAAACCGGGCATACCAGATGCAGAAGGAGAATCGCAAGATGGCCAAGTCTCTCCCACTGAAGCGAATTCACCACATAGAGCTGGTCGTCGGCAACGCCAAGCAGGCCGCCTACTTCTACCGGAAGGCCTTCGGCTTCGCACAGACCGCCTATCTCGGTCCCGAGACGGGCCATCCCGAGCGCGCCTCCTACGTCCTGAAGCAGGGCAAGATCACGCTGGTCCTGACCACACCCATATCCCACATGGATCCCTTGAACATCTTCCTGAACCTGCACGGCGACAGCGTCAAGGACATCGCTTTCGAGGTGGAAGACTGTGACACGATTTACCAGCAGGTCATCGAACGGGGCGCCCTGTCCTGGGAAAATCCGGACAGCTACGAGGACTCGCACGGCCGGATCCGGCGCGGATCCATCCGGACCTACGGGGACACCATTCACTCGTTCATCGCCAAGCAGGACTACGACGGCCCATTTCTGCCCGGCTTCGAGGCGGCCGCCAGGCCGGAACAGGCGACGGGACTGCTGCGCATCGACCACGTCGTCGGCAACACGGAGGATCGCCAGATGGACCGCTGGTGCGACTGGTACCAGAACATCCTCGGTTTCCACCGCTTCGTTTCCTACGACGACAAGGACATCTCCACCGAGTTCAGCGCCCTGCGTAGCACGGTGGTGACCAACGACAACCTGCAGATCAAGTTCCCCATCAACGAGCCGGCCGACGGCAAGATCCGCAGCCAGATCCAAGAGTACATCGACTTCCACGTGAAGGCCGGCGTCCAGCACATCGCCATGCTCACCGGCGACATCATCGCCACGGTCAGGCAGTTGCGCGAGAACGACCTGGATTTCCTGGACATCCCCCAGGGCTATTACGACAAGGTCTGGGATCGCGTGGGGGAGATCGAGGAGGACGAGACCAAGATCGAGGAGCTGGGCATCCTCGTCGACCGAGACGACAATGGATACCTGTTGCAGTTGTTCACCAAGCCCATCGAGGATCGGCCCACGCTGTTCATCGAGATCATACAGCGCCGCGGCTGCGAGAGCTTCGGCAAGGGCAATTTCAAGGCGCTCTTCGAGACCATCGAGCAGGAGCAGAAACTCCGGGGCAACCTGTAACCCGGAAACAGTGACCAGCCGTGCCAACGCCCTCGATCAAGGAGACCAACGGGCATGCCTTTCTACCACAAGCTGGGTAAGATTCCCCACAAGCGGCACACCGTCTTCCGCCAGGAGGGTGGTGGCATCCATTACGAGCACCTCATGGGTAACCTCGGCTTCACGGGCTTGCAGTCCCTCCTGTACAGCCTCCGCCGCCCGACGTCCCTGCTGGGCAGTGAGCGTATCAAGGAGATCTTCTGGACTCCCGATCCGGACCAGACCCTGCGCCTGCGGCACTTCCACACTCACAAACTACCGGCGGCGGGCCCCAGCCCCACCACCGACCGGACAGTCCTGCTGTTCAACCGTGACCTGGGGATCTTGCTGGCCCGGCCGCGGGGAACCGACGATTACTTCTACCGCAATGCTCAGGGGGACGAGATCGTCTACGTGACCAGAGGCGGCGGCGTCCTGGAGTCCCAGTTCGGCGAGATACCTTTTCGTGAGGGCGACTACCTCGTGATCCCGCGCGGCATCATCCATCGCTACCGCCCGGATGAGAGTGAGCAGATTTACCTCGTCATCGAGAGCCGCAGCCACGTACGCACGCCGAGGCGCTACCGCAACGAGCACGGCCAACTGCTGGAGCATAGCCCCTTCTGCGAGCGGGACATCCGGCCGCCGGAGACGCTGCCGGTTCACGAGGAAACCGGCGAGTTCCCCATCGTCGTCAAGCAGCAGAACGCCCTGCACCGGACGATCCTCGACCACCACCCCTTCGACGTGGTCGGCTGGGACGGGTACTACTATCCGTGGGCATTGAACATCGAAGACTTCGAGCCCATTACCGGTCGCGTGCATCAGCCGCCGCCAGTCCACCAGACCTTTTCTGGAGATGGCTACGTCATCTGTTCCTTCGTGCCACGCCTGTTCGACTACCACCCCGAGGCGATCCCCGCCCCGTACAACCACTCCAACGTCATGTCGGACGAACTGCTCTATTACTGCAACGACGAGTTCATGAGCCGCCAGGACGTCGAGTGTGGATCCATCACCCTGCACCCGGACGGCCTGCCCCATGGACCGCAGCCCGGCAAGACCCAGGACTCCATCGGCACCAAGGAAACCAAAGAGTTGGCAGTGATGATCGACACCTTCGCACCGCTGACCGTGGCCAGGGACGTTCTGGAGTGCGAGGACTCGGACTACGGACGCTCTTGGCTGGAGTGAGATGACCAACACATTCACGGCATTCATGACCGGCCTGATCGACTACGCCGGGCTCTTCCCGCCCGCCGAACTCGACCTGGACACGTCCATCCGTAATTACGCCCGCTATCGAAGCGGGCCCGACGCCTGGATGCTGGGCCGGTTCATCATCCCCGCGAATCGTCTGGACGAGCTGGCACCCTATCACGATGAACTGTTCACAGCCGGCGATGTGGCCGGCAGCCCGAGGGGCACCGAACCCGGTGCCGGGCCTTTCCGCTTTTCACTGCTGGTGGGCGGCGGCGACTCGGCCGACTTGGCTCTGGACGAGTTGCGCAGCGAGGCGCATCGAATCCGCGCTTTCCTGGACCGCCACGGCGAAGCGGTCAGGGTCGAACTGCTGGAGACGAGGCTACCCCGGCAGATAGCCACGAGTGCCGAGTCCGCGCAAACCGCGGAGTTCCTGCAGGCCTGGCAAAGTATCCTGGCCGGGATGGGGCTGTCCGAACTGGAGCTGTACGTGGAAATCGCCGGCACGGACGACTGGCCCCGTTGCGTCGGCGCGGCCATCGCCGGCATCGAGGGGGTGAGCCGGTCCCAGGTGTCCGGCGTCGGTGGCTTCACCGGAGCTGGCGACTCTTCCGCAGCCATCGCGCGCTACGGTGTCAAGCTGCGCTGTGGCGGTGCCACACCGGAGACCGTTCCTTCTCCTGAGCGGGTCGCCCTCGTCATCGCCCAGTGCCGCAAGCACGGTGTGCCGTTGAAATGCACCGCCGGACTGCATCACCCGCTGCGCCATTACGATGCCGCGGTCGGCGCAGCGAACCACGGTTTCTTCAATGTTTTCGGTGCCGGTTTACTGGCCGGCAGTCACGACCTGACCCGCGACGAGATAGAGCTGTGCCTCCTGGACAAGGAGGCCTCTCACTTCCGCTTCGACGACGAAAGCTTCGCCTGGCGGGACAACAGGATGACGGCCGCAGAGGTGGCCGCCGGCCGCCAGCGGGCGATGATCAGCTTCGGCAGCTGCTCTTTCGATGAGCCGCGCGCGGATCTGCGCGAACTCGGATTGCTCTGCTGAGCGAGCTTATGGAGGCGCGAACATTGGCTAAGGACCCCACCACCGACCCGGCGCTGGCATCGTTCATCGAGGTGCCACCGGAATCTCACTTCCCCATCCAGAACCTCCCTTTCGGTGTGTTCACCCGCTCCGGCGAGAACGACCCGAGGGCCGGCGTGCGCATCGGCGACTTCGTCCTCGACCTGAAATTGCTGGAGGAAGCCGGATTCTGCGACGATCCGCCCTTGAGGCGAGGACTGTTCGGCCAGGCGACCTTGAACGATTTCCTGGCCTGTGGACGTCCCGCCTGGCGCGCAGCGCGCGAGCTGGCGTCAGGTCTGCTCCGCGCCGAGACGGCGACGCTGCGCGATGACTCCGATCTACGCGAGAAGGCGCTGATCCCGGTCCAGGACATCGATATGGTTTTGCCGGTGGCCATCGGCGACTACACCGACTTCTACTCCTCCCGCGAGCACGCGACCAACGTGGGCACCATGTTCCGTGGCAAGGAGAACGCCCTGATGCCCAACTGGCTGCACTTGCCCGTGGCTTACCACGGCCGCGCCAGCAGCATCGTGATCAGCGGTACCGACATCGTGCGTCCCCGGGGTCAGGTCATGCCCGAGGGCGCCGAGAAACCGGTTTTCAGCCCCAGCCACCTGCTGGACTTCGAGCTGGAGATGGGTTTCTTCGTCGGCAGTGGCAGCGAGCTGGGCAAGTCGATCCCGGTGGCGCAGGCCCACGAGCACATTCTAGGTCTGGTGCTGGTGAACGATTGGTCCGCCCGTGACATCCAGAAGTGGGAATACCAGCCGCTCGGTCCGTTCAACGCCAAGAACTTCGCTACCTCCATCTCGCCCTGGATCGTCACCCTGGATGCCCTGGAACCGTTCCGCTGTGCCGGCCCTGCGCAGGACCCGGAACCGCTGGATTATCTCCGCGGCTCCGGCGACCGCTCCTTCGACATCAAGCTGGAAGTCTGGTTGCAGGGCGAGAAGATGGACACTCCCCGCCGGATCTGCACCAGCAACTTCAAGCACCTGTACTGGAACGTCAGCCAGCAACTCGCTCACCACACGGTCACCGGCTGCAACGTGCGACCGGGCGACATGATGGCCTCGGGCACCATCAGCGCCCCCGAACCCGATGGCTACGGCAGCATGCTGGAGCTGACCTGGAAGGGCACCAAGCCGCTGATCTTCGCCGACGGCGAGCAACGCAAGTTCTTGTCCGACGGAGACCGTATCACCATGACCGGCTTCTGCCGCGGAGATGGTTACCGGGTCGGCTTCGGTCAGGTCACCGGCAAGATCTTGCCGGCGAGGGACTGACACTGCCATGGGGGACATCCTCTGGACACCTTCTGCCGGCCGGGTGGAGAAGGCTCGCGTCACCGCCTTCCGTCACTTCGTGAACGAACGCTGCGACCTGTCCCTCGCTGATTACGACCAGCTCTACACCTGGTCGGTGACCGACCGCGCCCGCTTCTGGGAGATGGTGTGGCGGTTCTGCGATATCCGCGCCTCGCGGGAGTGGGACGAACTGCTGGTGGACGGCGACAGGATGCCCGGCGCACGCTGGTTCACCGGCGCCAGTTTGAACTTCGCCGAGAACCTGCTGCGCCGCCGCGACGAGACCGAGGCGCTCATCTTCCGGAGCGAGAGCGGTGTGCGGCGGCGGCTGACCCACACCCAGCTGTACCACCAGGTGGCGCGCCTGGCCCACGCTCTGCGCGCGGCGGATGTGGCAAGCGGCGACCGCGTGGCCGGGTTCATGCCCAACCTGCCGGAAACCGTCATCGCCATGCTGGCGGCGACCAGTCTGGGCGCTGTGTGGACCAGTTGCTCGCCGGACTTCGGTGTCGAAGGCGTCCTGGATCGCTTCGGCCAGACCGCACCCAGGATCCTGTTCACGGCCGACGGTTACAACTTCGGCGGGAAACAGTTCGACTCGCTGGGACAGGTGCGCAGAATCCTGGACAAGTTGCCGGCCGTGGAGAAAGTCGTCGTCGTCCCCTTCATAGCCGAGCCGTCCCAGCCGCCGGATCTGCAGGATCTGCCCAACGCTACGCTGTTCGCAGATTTCCTCGGCCCCACCAGCGTGACCGAGATCGCCTTCGCCCAGCTTCCTTTCGCTCACCCGCTGTACATCATGTACTCGTCCGGCACCACCGGACTGCCCAAGTGCATGGTACACTCGGCCGGCGGCACCTTGATCCAGCACCTCAAGGAGCATGCCCTGCACTGCGACATCGGTCGTGACGACCGGGTTTTTTATTACACCACCTGCGGCTGGATGATGTGGAACTGGCTGGTCTCGGTCCTGGCCAGCGGCGCTACCCTCCTGCTCTACGACGGCTCGCCCCTGTACCCGGACAGCGTGCTGTGGGACCTCGCGGAACAGGAGAGAGTGACCGTCTTCGGCACCAGCGCCAAGTACATCGCCGCCATGGAAAAGCGAGGACTGCGCCCCGGCCGGACCCACGATTTGACGCATCTCCGGTCCATCCTTTCCACCGGGTCCCCTCTCGCGCCGGAATCATTCGATTACGTCTACCGCGAGATCAAGCAGGAGTTGCAATTGAGTTCCATCAGCGGCGGCACGGACATCATCTCCTGCTTCGGTCTGGGCAGCCCTGTCCTGCCGGTACGGCGCGGCGAACTGCAGTGCCGTGGTCTGGGTATGAAGGTGGATATCTTCGACGCAGGCGGCCGGCCGCTCCTGGGCGAGAAGGGCGAACTGGTCTGCCGCGCTGCGTTCCCTTCCATGCCCAGCGAATTCTGGGACGACCCCGACGGCTCCCGCTACCACGCCGCCTATTTCGACAGCTTCCCGGGCGTCTGGGCCCACGGTGACTACGCCGAGCTGCGGCCCGCCGGCGGCATGGTGATCCACGGCCGCAGCGATGCGGTTCTGAACCCCGGCGGTGTACGCATCGGCACGGCCGAGATCTACCGGGTCGTCGAAAAATTCGACGAGGTCCTCGAAAGCATCGCCATCGGCCAACAGTGGCAAGGGGATGTGCGGATCGTGCTGTTCGTGCACCTCGCGGACGACGTGACCCTGAACGACGACTTGCGGGAGCGGATCAAGGAGAGGATCCGCGCCGAGGAGACTCCCCGCCATGTACCGGCCAGGATCGTGCAGGTGGCGGCCATCCCGCGCACCATCAGCGGCAAGATCGTCGAATTGGCCGTGCGCGAGGTGATCCACGGCCGGCCCGTGAAGAACGTGGACGCCCTGGCCAATCCCGAGGCGCTGAAGCTGTACGAGAATCTGCCGGAGCTGCACATATGATTTCGGGCCCCGGTTTCCCGGGGCCCGATCGAGCCACTCAAACTCACGGCATCATGCTGAATACACGGGGGGCACAGCCAACACCGCGCTTCCGAGTGGCATCCACTGCATGGGCTTAAGTAACGCCCGATATTGTCGCTTTGGTCTCCCTTGCCGGGTGCGTGGCACGGATACTAAAAACGGACAAATATCATCCATATTATAGCCTCGTCCTCCCTCCACCGCAAACCCGATCCACCTGCTTGGTCGGTTTTGACTTGTCTACCCTCTATCCCTATAATGCCCCGAGGCGAGCTGGATAAAGCTGGCCATTCTGCTGCCCCCGATCCAGAGCACCCGGTTCGTCATCAACCGATACCGGGTAAGAAAAGAGAGCTGTCCCCATGGTGAAGAAGACGAGCATCCTCGTACTCCTGTGCGTGCTGGTTTCGGCCAGCTTGCTCCACGCTCAATCCACCCCTCCTCCTGACAGTAACGACGACGGATTCTATGACTATGTCGACTGGGCCTGGGAAGGAAACTTCAATCCGTTCCTGGAGGCGGATATCGGCATCGTCCGCCCCATGCACCAGAAATTCAGCCTCGACTTCTCCGATATGGGCATGGCCGAGGCGAAGATCGGTTACAGTGAGGTCGAGAAGTACAAATCGTTCGTCAAGTCACTGGACGACAGGTATCTGTTTGGCGGTTACGCCTCGCCGGATCTGGGGGACTGGGACGCACAGCCGGACTCCGTCACCACCAAATACACGCGATTCGGCTTCGGCAACCGCCTCGGCTACGGTTACAAGATCGGGCCCTTCGACCTGCTGATCTACAACCAGAACGCGTTCGTCTGGACCAATCTCGAATTCGGTCGGCCGAGCGACCTTTCCCAGGACGACATCGACATCCTGAACCGTTACGAGGGCAGTTACCGCTTCGGCCAGCTGGCCGAGGGTGGTCTCAAGTTCCGGGCCTTCAAGTCGCTGTCCGTCATCGGCGGGTACGAGCTGGCCGTCGTTTTTCCGCGTCACGTCTTCTGGGAATGGGCCGGCAGCGCCATGCTGCAGTACAGTCTGAGCGGTGCCATCACCACGTTTGCGGAGGAG
>CBDURX010000043.1:0-8758 GCA_965369485.1 uncultured bacterium
GCGAGATGGAACGGGCAATCACGCGCATGGCCCACGAGATCATCGAGGCCAACAAGGGAACGGACCGCCGGGTGATTTTGGGCAGTCAGAGACGTGGAGTTCCGCTGGCTCGCATGATGGCCGATGCCATCAAGCAGGTCGAAAACGTCGAAGTACCCCTGGGCGCGGTGGACATCACCTTCTACCGGGACGATCTGTCCACCGTCGGCCCCACGCCCCAGGTCTCTCACACAGAGGTGTCGTTCGACGTGACGGACAAGATCGTGATCCTGGTGGACGACGTTCTCTACACCGGCCGGACGGTCCGCGCCGCCATCGACGAGATCATGGACTGGGGCCGGCCCGAGGCGATCCGCCTGGCGGTACTCGTGGACCGCGGTCACCGTGAGCTGCCCATACGCCCCGATTTCGTGGGCAAGAACGTGCCCACCTCCCACAAAGAGATCGTCAGGGTCAAAGTCGAGGAACTGGACGGCAAGATGGAGGTTATCGTGGGGGAGGTGAGCGACTCATGATCCTGCAGCAGAAGGATGTGCTCGGTCTGGAAGAGCTGTCGGCCGAGGAAATTCTGGGCGTTCTGGATATGGCCGAGCGCTTCCGCGCCATCTTCGACCGACCCATTCGGAAGGTCCCCATCATGCGGGGCCGGACGGTGGTCAACCTGTTCCACGAGTCCAGCACGCGCACTCGCATCAGCTTCGAGCTGGCGGAGAAGCGGCTGTCCATGGACATTGTCAACTTCAGCACGACCACCAGCAGCTTCCGTAAAGGCGAAACCCTGCGGGACACGGCCGAGAATCTGGCCGCCATGAAGATCGACATGCTGGTGATCCGGCACGCCTCGGCCGGGTCGGCCCGGTACCTGGCACGGGTGCTGGACAGCTCGGTCATCAATGCCGGCGATGGTGCCCACGAGCATCCAACCCAGGGTCTTCTGGACCTGCTGACCATGCGCCAGCGGCTTGGCGATCTGCGCGGTAAGAAGGTCACCATCATCGGCGACATCGCCCACAGCCGGGTGGCGCGCTCGAACATCTGGGGATTGACCAAGCTGGGGGCCGAGGTGACCCTCTGCGGGCCGCCGACCTTGATCCCCGGTGGCATCGAACGCCTTGGCACGACAGTCGAGCTCGACCTGCACAAGGCGGTGGCCGGGGCCGATGTTCTGAACATCCTGCGCATCCAGCTGGAGCGACACGAGAGCCACGAGTTTCCCAGCAACCGCGAGTATAATCGCTTGTTCGGCGTCACCGAGGATGTGGTCCGCAGGCTGAAACCGGAGTGCTTCATCATGCACCCGGGCCCCATGAACCGGGACGTGGAGATCAGCTCGGAGGTCGCCGACGGTCCGCGTCAGGTGATCCTGCAGCAGGTCGCCAACGGCGTGGCCGTGCGCATGGCCTTGATCTACCTGCTGTCCGGCGGCGATCCGGGGGCCTTCGCCGGCAAAGCGGCTTAACCAAGAGGTGTGGCATGGATTGGAGTTGGGAACGCAACCCGTCGGAATATATGGTGGCGAATGTCAAGCTGTGCCGCCGGGGCAAACTGTCCAAACAGATGGGTTTCCTGCACGTCAAGAGGGGGCGCATCAAGGCCCTGGGCGCCGGAACGTCGCCTGGCGACGAGATGCCCACACTGGACGGCAACGGCCTCGTATGCGCGCCGGGCCTGGTGGATCTGCACGTCCATTTCCGCGAGCCGGGACAGGAGGAGAAGGAGACCGTCAAGACCGGCAGCCAGGCCGCCGCCGCCGGCGGCTTCACTTCGGTGGTGACCATGCCCAACACCCTGCCGGTCATCGACAATCAGGGGCTGGTCCAGTACGTGGTCGACCGCGGCAAGGAAGCCGGCCTGTGCCGTGTTCACCCCACCGGCGCCATCAGCCCGGGACGCGAGGGGAAGGCGCTGGCCGAGTTCGGGGAAATGGTCGCCGTCGGGGCCGTCGGTTTCACAGACGACGGCTCGCCCGTCAGCCACGGTGGTCTGATGCGCAATGCCCTGAAGTACGCGGACATGTTCGGCGTTCCCATCATCAGCCACGCCGAGGATTTGAGCATCGTGGGCAAGGGAGTCATGCACGCCGGCTACTGGTCCGCGCGGTTGGGGCTGGCGGGGATGCCGCGGGCCGGCGAGGACGCAGCGGTCTACCGGGACGTGGAGCTGGCCCGTGCCACGTCGGCCCACCTGCACGTGGCACACGTCTCGACCAGGGGCGCAGTGGAGATCATCCGGCGCGCCAAGGAGGAGGGTGTGAACGTGACGGCCGAGGCCACACCCCATCACTTCGCTCAGGATCACGCCTGCTGCCGTGATTACTCGACTCTCTTCAAAATGAATCCACCATTGCGCGAGGCCGAGGATGTGGCCGCCATCGCCCAGGCGTTGGCCGATGGCGTCATCGACTGCATCGCCACCGATCACGCGCCACACACTGCCACTGAGAAGGAGCTGCAGTTCGACCAGGCCCCGTTCGGGGTCCTCGGTCTGGAGACGGCCTTGGCCGTGGGCATCACCTATCTCGTGCAGGGCGGGAAGATGGATCTCGGGCAGCTCATCTACCGCATGACGGAGCGGCCGGCTGAGATCATGCACCTGCCGCGCGGCAAGCTGGAGGAGGGTTGCGTGGCCGATTTCGTCCTGTTCGACCCGGAAGCGACCTGGAAGGTCGATGCCGCCAAATTCCACTCCAAGAGCCGCAACTCGTCCTTCGTCGGCGAGACTCTCACCGGCCGGGTCGTCGACACCTTCTTGAGGGGGCGGTTGACCTACCGCGAAGAGTTGACTAGCGTGAAAGGGCAGCAGAAGACTGTATAATTAGAAGGTCGCAGCTGAAGTGCGACTTTCCAGGCCTGAACCGGGAATCCCCTGGGGAAGGACGGCAGATTTGCAAAGCGGGATGAGTGGTCGGACTGCCGAATGCCGGCCAGATCCGGGCACTGCCAGGCGGCTAGCTGGGCGCCACTTGGCAGGCCGGATGTTCTTCCTGGTCGGCTGGGCTCTCTTGCTGGCGATGGCCGTGGCCGGTTGCGCCAAGTACAACACCTTCTTCAACGCCAGGAAGTCTTTCAACGAGGCGGAGCAGGTGCGCGAGGACCGGCTGAAGGCAGGCGAGGACATTTCCGAACCGACCTCGGGTCAGCGAAACCTGTACGATGGGGCCATCAAGAAGTGCCAGAAGGTTTTGGACGAATACCCCGGCTCCGGCATGACCGACGACGCCTTGTTCCTGATGGCCAAGTCCTACCACCGCCTCAATTCCTATCGCATGTCCATCCGCAAGTTCGATCTGCTTTTCAGCAACTTTCCGGCCACCCACTACGAGGAAGAGGCCATCTACCTGCAAGCGCTCAACTTTCTGCTGATAGGTGACGTCGCCAATTCCAACGCATACCTCGAACGTCTCAACAAATCCTATCCTCAAAGTAAGTTCCAGGCCGATGCGTTGCGGGTCAGCGGTGAGAACAGCTTCGTTCTGGAAAAGTGGGAGGAGGCGCGGGACTATTTCCTCTCCTACCTCGAGCAGTACAAGAACGCGGATGACAGGGATCAGATCATCCTCAAGCTGGCTCAGAGTAACTGGGAACTGGAAGATTACGAGGCGGCCGCGGAGATCCTGAGCGACCTGATCGAAAACTCCCAGAACCGGCAGCTCGTCTTCGAGGCCAGCCAATTGCGGGTCCGGGCCCTGGGACGACTCGAGCGGTTCGACGAGGCGAGGCGTTTGATGCCTGGACTCAAACTCATGGGCGAGACCTACCAGGCCGAGGGTCAGGTCGCCCTCATCGATGCCGAGATGCTGGTGTTGCTGGGCCGGGATGACGAGGCGGCGTCTGTACTGGAGAACATGCCGGAAGAGTGGTTGACGCGGGAGGTAAAACCGCGTGTTCACGACATGCGCGCCCGGATCTATTTCCGGCGCTGGCAGCTGGACGATGCGCGAGCTCAGTTCGCCGAGGCGGTCAAGGGCATCACGGTCCTCGAGGAGCCCGAGGAAACCCGTGAACAGCTGGCCTTGTTGCGGGATTACAGCGCTGCCGAGCAGAGTCTCCCGGATGCCAAGCCGGAACGGGTGTCCAGTCTGAAATTGTTGCAAGCCAACGCGATGCTTTTCGGGATGCAGCGTCCCCACATGGCCGCTACCCGGTACCTCGAGGTTGCTGCCGATGCGGCCGCCGACAGCACCACGTTGGCCAGGGGTCTGTACGGGGCATACATCATCTACAACGACTACCTGGACCACCCCGATTCGGCGGCGATCCTGGCGGCCGAGCTCCAGGAGAAGTATCCCGAGTCTCCCCAGGCGTTCTTTTTGCGCGAGGGAGATCGGGGCGACCTGCTGACGTATCTGCTCGATCTGCAGGATCGGGAACGATTGGCCCGGCTGGTAGATCAGGAGCAGGTCGAAGCCGCCCAAGATACGTTGCGAGAGGAGATCGTGCCCGAGGCGCTGATGATTCCCGAAGCTGGAGTTGCTGACCAGGCGCTGTCGCCCCCGGATAGTATTCCGGGTTTGACGGCTGCAACAGCTGCGGCCGCAGCCGCTGCTGCCGACTCAGTCTTCCCAGACACGGAAGAAGGAGCCGGGGATGCGGCCACCGTACCTGACACCACGGGTATGGGAGGCGGGAATTGATCGAAATCGCGTCTCCGCCCCGTCGTCAACTCACCACGCTGGTGGTGTCTAACCGTGCGGTGTCCGGCGGCTTGCTGATTCTGGAACTGGAGCTGCCGGAACCCGTGGCCTTCCTGCCGGGTCAGTTCGCCATGCTCAATTTCACAACCGCTTGCGAGCTGATCTTCAGCCGCCCTTTTTCCATTCTGTCGGTCCGTGAGGAACGGGTGCTGTTTCTCTACCGGGTGATCGGTCGTGGCACGGCCCGCCTGGCGACATCGGCTCCGGGTGAGCAGATCATCTTCCTGGGGCCCCTGGGCACGCCGTTCCCGGCGCCGGAACCAGACCGTCCCATTCTCGCCCTTGCCGGCGGCGTGGGGCTGCCGCCGTTGCATGCCTGGTTCGAGCGGTACGGCCGGCAGCAGGACAAAGCCTTCTTCGGCGGGCGAGACGGCGCGGATGTGCCCTGGGAACTCCTGGACGAGAAATGGGGAGTGAGCGTCGATCGCTCCGTGGGCCTGCCTGATGACCGGAATGTCTTCACCGGCGTGGTGACGAACTGTTGCCGTCACTGGCTTACACAGGAGGGAGGCGGGACTGGCCCTGAGGCTGGCGACAGGGGCTTCCAGGTCCTGGCCTGCGGCCCCTTGCCCATGCTGCGGGCGGTGGTTGATCTCGCGGTCGAACACGGCTGGCCGTGTTTGGTATCGGTGGAGGAGCACATGGGCTGTGGTTACGGTGTGTGCCGTGGTTGCGTGGTCCCGATGCAGGGAGGTGGGCATGCCACCGCCTGCCAGGATGGACCCGTGTTCTCAGCTGAGCGTATCGACTGGGATCTCTTCCAGGGAGAAGTGAGATCGTGACCCTGCCAGCGTGGTGGCGCACCGATCCGTGCCAGCCGTTCCGCTTGGGCCCGCGCGAGATGCCCGGACGCATCTGGGCGGCGTCCGGTTGCTTCGCCTACGGCCTGACCGGGCACGACATCTCCTGCGCCGAGCACGCCTCGCCCTACGAGGGACTCGGTGCCGTGGTCACCAAGACCCTCACCCCGCAGCCGCGCTCGGGCAATCCCATGCCGCGTCTGGTGGAGTTGCCGACGGGTGCACTCAACTCCATCGGCCTCGAAAATGTCGGTTTCGACCGGTTCCTGGCCGAGATCCTGCCCGATTTGGCAAAGCAGGGCGTTCCGAACATCGTCAGCCTCGCCGCCACCACGCCGGAGCAATTCGGTGATATGACCCAGCGCTTACAAAGCGTTGCGGCCAACATGACTCACTGGCACGGCGTGGAATTGAACCTCAGCTGTCCCAACATCGCCGAGGGAGGACACGACTTCGGCAGCGATCCCCGCACGATTGCCGCCTGTGTATCCGCTGCCCGTCCTCATCTGCCCGATCGGGTGTTGATCGCCAAGTTGACGCCCAACGTCACGAAGATCGCGCCGTTGGCCGAAGCCGCCCGCGACGGCGGGGCCGACGCCGTCAGTGCCATCAACACTGTGGTCGGCCTGGATGTGGACATGAGATCGGGCAAACCGATCCTACCCCGCCGCACAGGCGGCTATTCCGGACCTGGCATCTTGCCCATCGCTCTGGCCATGGTGGATGCCATCGTCCGTGAGGTGGGCATCACCGTGGTCGGCGTGGGTGGCATCGCCACGGCTGCAGACGCCCTGAAGTACTTCGCCTTGGGTGCAGTGGCTGTCCAGGTCGGGACGGCTCAGATGAGGGACCCTTTCGCCGCGGCACGCATCGCCACAGCTCTGCGGCCGGTGATAGCATAGAAGATTAGAAAATCAAAGCGGCTTATCGTTGTGCAGAGAATCGTCGTGCAGAGGATCATCTCCCAGGAGCTCTTCGCCCAAGACCTCGTCGGCCAGTTCCGCGTCCGCCAGCGGATCTACCAGCGGATCTACCAACTGGTCTACCAGTGGGTCTACCAGTGGGTCCGCCAGGGCATCGGTCAGTGTATCACTCCGTGTGTTTTCAAGCTCCTCCTCCGGTAGGCCGTCAGGGAAATCCGCCTCTAGCAGGTCGATGAACGATTCGCCGCTCAGCAGCAACCGCTCGGCCAGGTCGGTGCCGATCTGGGCGGCGTTCGCCGTATCACCTTCCGCGGTTTCCTGGTTTGCCATGCTGTGCAGGGAGCAGATACAGCCGGTCACGCAGATCTTTTTACGATCCACCTGGGCCAGCACGCCGATGGGGAGATCCTGGTCCGAAGTGAACCGCTGCATGAAAGAGTGTTCGGCTTCCATTTCCCGGAACGTGACCTCGGAATGGAGATCCTTCAACAAATCGCGCCCTTCCTGGTCATCCTCCCGGTTCAGAACCACGAGGATTCCCTGCCCGCTACTGGGCAGCATCAGCTCGGGATAGAAGATCTCGGTGACGATGCCCTGGATCCCCAAGTGCTCGGCGGCGGCGGCTGGCAGCACCAGCCCATCCAGATCGCAGCGGCGGAGGACGGATTCCAGGGCCCCGTCCAAACCACCCGGGACGATCTGGAAGGTCAAACGTGGCCAGAGGTGCTGCATTTGAGTCTTGGTGCGGATGTTCAGTACACCGATGACGGCATGTTCGGGCATCTCATCCGCTATCAACCCCTGCCGGTTCAGGAAGGCGTCGAAGGGGGTGTCGCGCGGTGGCACGGCAGCGTAGGCCACCTCCTTCCGGAGCGGCAAGACCATGTCCTGGGCCCGTTGCACCACGTAGCGGAACTCCCCGGCCAGGAGCTGCTCTTCCAGGAACTCCACTTCGGCGGCCGTTGCAGCCAGGTACGCTTCACTACCACGCTGGGAGTTGTCGAGAGGAGAGGGAACGATGGTCATCTGGCAGGTCAGCCGGGGGTGGATTTCCTGCAGACGGGAAATGACGGCCTGGGTCTGGGATTTCGCCAGGGAGGATCCGAGGGTGCCAAAGCTGAGGACGAGGCGTGATTTCGGCATCAAGCGTCTCCGGGCGGTTAGGGGTCTCGTGGTGGTGTCGTCCTCGTCTATGCTGAGCCGATCTTGACTATGAACTCACTCACCAACCTGCCGATGCGTTCGGCGTCCTCCAACGGCAGGGCCGGATAGATCGGCAGTGTCAGGATCTCGGCACCGGCCAGTTCGGACTCCTGCAAACTGCCGCTGACCTGACAGTACTCGGCCAGGGGGTGGTGATGCAACGGTGGGTTGTAATAGATTCCGGTATCGATGCCGTGTTGATCGAGGAGTTCCTGAAGCAGTTGCCGCTGCTTTGTGCGTACCCAGTACTGATGGTAGGTCACCCGCACGCCGGTGCCGCCGTTGGGCTTCAACAGCCGGTTGGCCGCGGGGATGTGTTTCTCATAAATAGTGGCCACCCGGTCCCGATCCAGCTGCTCGTCCTTGAAGCGGGTATGACGGATGCGGATGATCAAGGACTGTATCTCGTCCAGGCGGCTGTTCCAACCTGCACACAGCCGGCCGTTCAACCGTACCGGGTCGTGGCCCCGCAGCTTGCGCAACAGCTCGGCATCCTCTGTTCTGCGACAGAAGATCATGCCACCGTCGCCGATGGCGGGCAGGTTCTTGGTCGGATAGAAGCTCAAGCTCGACAACCGCCCGAACGAGCCGCAGGGGTGTCCGTCGTAGTACGTGCCGAAGGCCTGAGCCATGTCTTCGATGACGTCCAGGCCGTGCTTCTCGGCGATGGCGCCGATGGGGTTCATGTCGCAAGGCGCGCCGAAAATGTGTACCGGCACGATGGCACGGGTACGCTCCGTGATAGCGGCCTCGATGAGATCGGGGTCGAGGTTGAGATCCTCGGGCCGGATGTCCACCAGGACCGGCTTGGCACCCAGACGGATGACGGCCTCGATGGTGGCCACAAAGGTGTAGGGCGTCGTGATCACCTCGTCTCCGGGACCGACACCGGCCACGGCGAGGGCCAGGTACAAGGCCGCGGAACCGGAAGCGACGCCCACGGCGGCCGGGACCTGACACACATCAGCCAGTTCCCGTTCCAGCATCAGTCCCTAATCACCCAGGATGTAACGCCCGGACATGAGGAATTTCTCGAAGGCCGCCATGATCTCGTCCTTGCACGGGATCATGGGTGTTACCAGGTCATTTCTTGGGACCCTGCGGTTCTTTTCGCCAGACATACTGACCTTTCCCGGGTT
>CBDURX010000044.1:0-8739 GCA_965369485.1 uncultured bacterium
GACGACCCTCGGCCTGGTGCGTCTGCGCGTCAAGCGCACGGTGGAAGAACTGGAAGTCATCATCGAAGGTCTGTACGATAAGCTCGAGTACCGCAACGAGGAATACGACAACTTCGACGAGACGTTCACCGAGGAAGTCGAAGCGGAGATAGACAACTTGTTCGTGGAATGAGCCACCCGCTCCGTGTGGGACCGGCACTGAAGAGGTGTTGCAAGCGTGTCACTGATCAACTACTCCTCTCGTGAGATCAACTGTAAGATCGTCTACTACGGTCCCGGCCTGGGTGGCAAGACGACGAACATCCAGTACATCTACGACAAGCTCTCGCCCGATACCAAGGGCAAGCTGGTGTCTCTGGCCACAGAGATGGACCGGACCCTGTTCTTCGACTTCCTGCCGCTGGAACTGGGCGAGGTCAAGGGTTACAAGACGCGTTTCCATCTCTACACCGTGCCGGGCCAGGTATACTACAACGCCAGCCGCAAGCTGATCCTGCGGGGGGTCGACGGTGTCGTCTTTGTGGCGGACAGCCAGGAGGCCCGTTTCGATGCCAACGTCGAATCGCTCTTCAACCTGCACGAGAACCTGAAGGAATACACCCTGGATCTGGAAACCATCCCCTTCGTGATGCAGTGGAACAAGCGGGACATGCCCGATGCACTCCCGGTGTCGGAGCTGGAGGAAGAGCTCAACCCCGAAAAATACGACAGCTTCGAGGCCGTGGCCATCAAGGGCACGGGCGTCTTCGATACGCTCAAGTGTGTTGCCAAGAACGTGCTGCGGAGTCTGCAGACGGCCTAGCCCGGATCAGTCTTCTCCTACGAGCCTGACGGTCATTGACCCCAATTTCCTTCTCATCTATCTTCGCCGGCAGCCGGTACACTCCTGCAGTAACGTAGTGGATGCGGCCGTCGTCACTTACTACACTCCACCGAGGAACGGACATGCCTCGCGTATTGCTCTACCTCTTCGCGACCTGCGCTGGAACCGGCTTCGCGCCGCTGGCACCCGCTACCGCGGCCAGTCTGGCGGTGGCACTGGTCTGGGGCCTCGCGGCGCCCGTACCGCTGGCCCTGCAGGTGGCCCTCCTGGTCGTGGTAGTGGTTCTGGGCGTGCCGGCAGCTACCGCCCTGGAGAAACTCCACGGTTCCGACCCCAGGCTGGTGGTCTGCGACGAGGTCGCCGGCATGCTGGTGACCTACCTCGCCATCAGCAGTGGTTGGGCAGGGTGGCTGGCCGGCTTTTTCTGGTTCCGCATCTTCGACATCGCCAAACCGTTTCCGGTGCGACAGCTGGAAAGGTTGCCGGCCGGCTGGGGGATCATGGCCGACGACCTGGCCGCAGGCGTATATGCCCACGTGGCCTTGCGCCTGACCCTCCACCTGACGGGATGGTAGCACGAGTCGCGGGTCGAGGGCGGTGGAAGGATGGATAGCGGAATGGAACGAGAGCACGCGCAATCCCCTGGATCCACAGGTGGGGCTGAGGGGAGCGGCCGGGTGGGCGGCTCCGTTCTGCCGGTCTGGCTCATCGCGGTGGGAGACGAGCTGCTCTCGGGGCGCACGACCGACACCAATTCCCAGGCCATTCAGAGGGCACTTGGCGCCTACGCGCAACGAGTGCGACGGGTCTGGGTAGTCCCCGACGAAGCGGAAGCCATCGCCGAGGCCCTCGCCGGAACCGAGCCGGGCGGACTGGTTTTCCTCACCGGCGGCCTCGGCTCCACACCGGACGACCTGACCCGGGAGAGTGTGGCAGCCTGGGCAGATGTCGCACTGCAGGAGGATAGCGCGGTCCGGACCGACCTCGAGGATCGCTGCCACCAGCGTGGCGTCTCCTGTGGAGAGTGGGTCGATCGCCAGGTCCGCGTGCCTGTCGGCATGACTCCCCTCGCCAACCGGGTCGGCACGGCACCGGGTCTGGCCGGCCGCCTGCGCGGTAGAACCTTGGTGATTCTCCCCGGCGTGCCCAGCGAGTTGCGCGGCTTGCTACCCGCGGCCCTCGCCTGGCTCGCAGAGGCAGGTATCTTGCAGTCGCCGCGGCGGTCGCTCCTGTACCGCACCGCCCAGGTGGCGGAAACGGCCCTGGTGGAGCGCTGTCGCCCGGTCCAGACCAGTTTTCCCGGACTCGGCTGGTCCTGGTGGCTGGTGCGTTGGGGGGTGGACATACAGGTGGTCGTGCCACCGGAGCGGGACGAACCCGCGTTAGTCGGCGCCCTCGCCGATGCCATGCGGGACCGGTTGGGCGTGCAGGTCTACGCCACGGACCAGCGGGAGTTGACCACGGTGGTCCAGGAGTTGATGATCGCCCGCCAGGTCACAGTCAGCGTGGCCGAGTCCTGTACCGGTGGGCTCCTGGGAGCGCGACTGACCGAACAACCCGGTGCATCCGCCATCTTCCGGGGAGGCGTGCTGGCCTACGCCGACGAAGTCAAGCGAGACCAGCTCGGCGTATCTGCCGAGATCCTGGCAAACGAGGGGGCCGTCAGCCGCGCCACCGCCCAGGCCATGGCTACAGGCTGCCGGACAAGGCACGGTACCGACTACGCTGTGGCCATCACGGGCATCGCGGGACCCGAGGGTGGCAGCGAGGCCAAGCCGGTGGGCAGCACCTGGATTGCCGTCGCCACGCCAGGCGTGACACACGTCAGGCTGTACCGTTTTCCGGGCTCACGGCAGCATACCCGTCAACTCGCAGTGGCAGCAGCTCTGGATACTCTGCGCCGCCTGGTCGTCACGGGGGACGAGACGCCGCCCTGGCTCTCGGAGGACAGCTGGGGGAGGACGCCATGAGGCTGTTCGTCGCTGCCAACCTCGGGGAACACTTCAACCACTTGCTGGCCACCCAGCTGGACGCGTGGCGATCCCAGCTGCGGATCACCTGGGCGCGTCCTCAGACCTGGCACCTGACCCTGGATTTCCTGGGCGAGGTTCCTGCCGGCAGGGTCGATGCCTTGCAGGATGTTCTGCGGGAGGAGGCGGCCCGGCACGCAGTCGTGAAGGTGAAGCCTGGTGACCTGGGCGCTTTCCCCAATCTGCACCGCCCCCGGGTGTTATTCTTGCACCTGGACAGCGGCGAGGCGCTGGAGGAGCTGGCTGCGGATGTGCGGCGGCGTGTGGACGAGGTCCTGCCCGGTGGCGAGCAGGACCGCAAGCCGTTCCAGGCCCATCTGACCATCGCGCGCATCAAACGGCCATTACCGTCGGCACAACGCGATCTGCTTGCTGAGATCCAGTTCGCGCCCTGGGAACCGCTGACCATCCCGGAGATCCGGTTGGTCGCGAGCGAACTGCGTCCGGAGGGTGCCCGGCACACGGATCTGGGCGTCTTCTCCTTGGCATACGATCTCCCGCAGTAGGTGATGCGTGATGAATCCAGGCGAACCGCTGGCAGATAGGCGTTGCCATGCTCGAGGAAGACGTGCTAGCTTAGCGTCAGATATATTGTGCGCCTCTCTCCGGCCGGGGGCGTGGTTGGTAAGCGGCGGAGCTGCCGCTGTCGCCCGGCCAGACCGACATTCCGCAACCTCCCACATCCGAGCAATTTCCACCAGGAGTTGAAGTTATGGCGCTGGACAAGAAAGAAGACAAGGCCAAGGCCTTGGAACTGACCCGGGCCCAGATCGAGAAGCAGTTCGGCAAGGGCGCGGTGATGCTGCTGGGTGAGAACAAGATCTACGACGAGATCGACACCATCTCGACGGGTAGCCTTTCCCTGGACATCGCCCTCGGCGTTGGCGGGCTGCCCACCGGTCGCGTGGTCGAGATCTACGGTCCAGAGGGCAGCGGCAAGACCACTCTCGCACTGTCGGTGGTGGCCAATTGCAACAAGCGCGGTGGCATGGCGGCATTCATCGACGTGGAGCACGCCCTCGACCCCCTCTACGCCAGAAAACTGGGGGTCGATGTCGACAACCTGCTGGTCTCCCAGCCGGACACGGGAGAGCAGGCGCTGGAGATCACCGAGATGCTGGTTCGCTCCGGAGCCATCGAATGCGTGGTCATCGACTCCGTGGCGGCGCTCGTTCCCAGGGCGGAGATCGAGGGCGAGATGGGCGACACCCACGTCGGCTTGCAAGCGCGCCTGATGTCCCAAGCCATGCGCAAGCTCGCCGGCGCGATCAGCAAGACCAACACCCTGGTCATCTTCACCAACCAGATTCGCATGAAGATCGGCGTCATGTTCGGCAATCCCGAAACCACCAGCGGCGGCAACGCCCTGAAATTCTACAGCTCCGTGCGCCTGGACATACGCCGCATCGGCGCCATCACCCAGGGCGAAGAGGTCATCGGCAACCAGGTACGCTGCAAAGTGGTCAAGAACAAGGTGGCACCGCCGTTTAGGAAGGCCGAGTTCGACATCCTCTACAACGAGGGTATCTCCAAGGAAGGCGACCTGATCGACCTGGGCGTTACTGCCGGGGTGATACAGAAGTCCGGCGCCTGGTACAGCTACGGCGAGGAGCGCCTCGGCCAGGGGCGCGAGAACGTACGCGTTTTCCTGAAGGAGAACCCGGACCTGTTCGCGAAGATCAAGAAGTTGGTCTTTGCCCATTACGGCATCAAGGCGAGAAGCGGTGAAGCTGAGACCCCGGACGCGAAGAGTGGTAGCGATGCACACGGCACTGTGGCGACGAGCACGGACAAGACCAAGGCCGGGGTGATCGCCGCTGCGAAAGAGGCGGATCAGCGCCGTCGCAGCGCGAAGGCATCCGGTTAGGTGTCGTGGGCGTGGACGAAGAGATCGTCCTGGTGAAGTGCGCCCAGGCCGGTGGCACAATGACCCTGGCCTTCAGCAGTGGTGAGATTCTCGAACTAGCCGCTGATTCCGTGCCGGACCAACTCCCTGCCGTGGGGGAGAGGATTCCTGCCAGTCTCGTGATCCGGCTCCGTGAAGGTGCCGAGCGCAAGCAGATTGCCGGACGGCTGTTCAAACTGCTCGACCGCCGACTCTATTCCGTGGCGGCCTTGCGCGTGAAGCTGACAAAGGATGGCTTCGCCCGAACAAGTGTCGATACCGTCCTGGAGAGCTTCGCGGCCCAAGGTCTGCATTCGGATCGACAGTTTGCCGCCGCGTACTGCCGGGACACCCTGAGACGGCGACCCGTGGGCCGCCGCTATCTATGGGCCAAACTACGTGATCAGAGTGTGCAGGCGGAAGCGATCGAGTCGGTCCTGCAGGATCTCATGCCGGCCGAGCGCGAGGCAGACCTCGCTTTGCTCGCCGCCCGGAGCCGCTGGGCGCGTGAATCGGAGGTCGGTGATCCGCGCAGCGAGGCGAGGGTAATGCGGTTTCTCATGAGCCGCGGGTTCGGAGCGAGCCTGGCCAGGCGTGCGGCCAGGACGGCGACCCCTGACCCAGGGGACATTGCGTGAAGATACTCGTGACCGGTGCCGAGGGTATGCTGGGACGTGCCGTGGTGGCGGCCTTCCGTTCACGACACACGGTGGTCGGAGTCGACCTGCCTGACGGTGACCTGACCACTCCGACCACGGCGGCGCGCCTGCTGGATACGCACGCACCGGAGTGGGTCGTACACAGTGCTGCCTTCACGGACGTGGACAGTGCCGAGAAGTTCCGGGAAGAGGCACTGCGCGTCAACACGGATGCCACACTCCATCTGGTGAACGCCTGCGCCGAGCATGGGGCCGGCTTGACCTACATCAGCACTGACTACGTCTTTCCCGGTACGGCCTCCAGCTACACCGAGGATACCATCCGTGACCCTATCAATCACTATGGTCTCTCCAAGGCACGGGGGGAAGAGGCTGTGGCCGTGGCGAGTTGCCCCTGGCAGATCGTCCGCACGAGCTGGCTCTTCGGCCCTGGCCCACTCAATTTCGTCCTGACCATCCGGCGTCTTCTGGCCATACAGGACAGGCTCCGGGTCGTGGATGATCAGGTTGGTTGTCCCACCTACGCCCCGGACCTGGCGGAGCTACTCTTGTGTCTGGTCGAACGGAAGGGCCGAGGCTATTTTCATGGGACTAATGAAGGTTTCTGCACCTGGTTCGAGTTTGCCTGTGAGATCGTCCGGCTGAGCGGTGCCGACCCTGCGCGTGTCCGGCCATGCCGTACCGTGGATTACCCTACCGTGGCGGCGCGTCCAGCCTGCTCCATTCTGGAGAGCCGCCGCGTGGAGGAGTTGGGTTGCCCGCCGCGCCCGACCTGGCGTGATGCCGTGGCGAGGTACGTCCGCTGGCTCGAAACGAGTGGACCGGCGCCCGCAACAGGTGCGACCACCAGCTGAGGAAAGGACAGGGCATGCCAGCCTCCCATGGCCAGGATGATCGCCGCCCCGCCGCGATGGAGCTCATCACAGCGGAGATCGCGGAACTGCACGCGGCTTTGGACCGGATCGGTCCGGAACAACAGGACGCGCTGTACGCGCTGGCCCCGGCCGTCGCGTCCGGCTGGCAGCGGGGCGGGAAGCTGTTGATCTGCGGCAACGGCGGCAGCGCGGCCGACAGCCAGCACATTGCTGCCGAACTGGTCGGCCGTTTCATGAAGGACCGACAAGGATATCCCGCCCTCGCCCTGACGACCAACAGCTCGATCCTGACCGCGGTCGCCAACGATTACGGTTTCGAGCAGGTGTTCGCACGTCAGGTCGAGGCCCTCGGTCGCCCGGAAGACGTGCTCCTGACCATTTCCACCTCTGGTCGTTCCCCCAACTGTATCGAGGCGGTGGCCGCGGCCCGCCGCCTGGGCATGACCGTGGCGGGGTTCCTGGGGGGAGACGGGGGCGAACTGCGTGCACTGCTGGACATCGCAGTCGTCGCCCCTTGCGATGTCACACCTCACATACAAGAGATTCACATCACCATGGGACATTTGCTGTGTCGTCTGCTCGAAAACTGGCAGGGAGAAGCAACCGCTCCGGCCGGCGGGTTCGCCGATGACTGAGACTGGCTTGCCGGCCGACCTCCGGGTCGCCCTCGTCCACGACTGGTTGACCGGGATGCGCGGCGGCGAGAAGTGTCTGGAGGTCTTCTGCGAGATCTTCCCGCAAGCGGACGTGTTCACTTTGCTGCATGTCCCCGGCAGCGTCAGCGAAACCATCGCTTCCCACACCATCCACACCTCCTTCATCGGCAGGTTTCCGGCCGCAGCGCGCAGTTATCGCTGGGGCCTGCCGCTGTTTCCAGCCGCCATCGAATCATTCGACTTCAGTGGTTACGATCTCGTGCTCAGCAGCAGCCACAGCGTCGCCAAAGGGGCGCGTCCTGCAGACGGCGCCCTGTCCATCTGCTATTGCTTCACGCCGATGCGGTACGTCTGGGACCGCTTCGACGATTACTTCGGCGACAAGAAGTGGCCATTGCGTGGAGCGATCGGCACGGTGGCCGCCGCGCTGCGGCGATGGGATCGTCGCTCGGCGCGGCGCGTGAAGCTCTGGCTGGCTATCTCCACCATCGTGCGGCAACGGATCCTCGATTTCTATGGTGTCGACAGGCAGGATGTCGATATCATCTTTCCACCAGTGGACACGAACATCTTCGATCCTACGGGTGTAGGCGACCCGCCGGATGGATTGCCGAGTCGCAGCTATGACTTGGTGGTGTCAGCCCTGGTACCTTACAAGCGGATCGATCTGGCCGTGGGCGCAGCCCTGGCCACGGGTCGTCACCTGGTAGTGGTGGGCCGAGGACCGGAAGGAAGGAAGTTGCAGAGATTGGTGGCGGAGACGAACGGCCCGGGCAGGGTAACGTTCCTCCGGGACGTGCCGACCGCCGCGCTCCCTGCGTACTATGTGCACTGCCGAGTCTTCGTCTTCCCCGGTCTGGAGGATTTCGGGATCACCCCGCTGGAGGCCACAGCCTGCGGCCGGCCGGTGGTGGCCTACCGGGCCGGTGGCGCCCTCGACACGGTGCGAGAAGGGTTGAACGGGATCTTCTTTGCGGAGCAGAGCGTTGCCGCCCTGAGTGAGACGATGGCCGATCCGCGCCTGGACCGGGAGTGGGACATGTCAGCCATGGTCGCTCACGCCCGCACTTTCAGCCGGGACCGCTTCATGAGGGAGATCACCACCCGCTTGGGCACGGCGTGGCGCTGCCACACAGAAGGTAAGAAGCATGTCTGAATCCGCGCGCCGGAAGGGCAAGCTGATCAAGCCGGCTGTCCTTTTCATCACGGACATCGTAGCGCTGGAAGCGGCTTTCCTGATCACCTATTGGTTTCGTTTCTACGCGGGCATCTGGCCGGTGCCACTGGGCATCCCCCCATTCGACTTCTATCTCACCGCCAGCTTCGTCGTGTTGCTGGTTTTCCTCGGCATCTTCTACACACTCAGACTGTACAGTACGGCCGTTGGTGGCAGCATCGAGGAGGAACTGACTGGTGTGTTCAAGGGGGTCGTGCTGGGTGGTTTGCTCGTATTGGCTCTGACATTCTTTTTCCGGCGCCTGACTTTCAGCCGTTCCTTTTTCGGTCTCTTTTTCCTTTCCTGCTTCGTTATCTTGACCCTGGGGCGCGCTCTGGCCCGTCTCCTGTTGAGCTCGATCTTGCAACGCGGCGCAGGTCGCACACGCGTGTTGCTGGTGGGAGACAACCCCATGCGGGAAAGGGTCCTGCGGGCGAGTCAGGAGTTGCCGGGGCTGGCGCTGCAGCTTCGGGGCTGGGTACGAGTCGCGGCTGTCGCTCGCCAGGAGAACTCGCCCCAGGCCGAACGCGGGGAGGGGCCTGAGGGATTGTCGTGCCTGGGAAACCTGGACGAGATCCGCGCGGTGGTCGTGCAG
>CBDURX010000045.1:0-8733 GCA_965369485.1 uncultured bacterium
CCCTGGTGGGCGGCGGCGAGGGGGTCCTCTGGATCGGCACCCACAGCCGCGGAGTGGTCCGCTTCACCCTGCCGAGTGAAGGCGTCGATCCCCGGGGGCAGGCTTGGCGTTTCCAGCATTTTCCTCTCGGTGCAGGCAACCCGATCCGGAGTGTCTACGCCATGTATCGAGACCGGGAAAGTACCGTCTGGGTCGCCGTTCTCAACTACGGTCTCGGTAAGTACATGCCACCGGACAAAGAGCGCGGCCAGGGGCACTTTCAGTTCTTCAGGCGGGAACACGGGCTCGCCGACGAAGGCGTCGGCAGCATGACCCAGGATCAGGACGGCCTACTCTGGGTCAGCACCTTCAACGGCTGGCTTTACTCCTTCGATGGCTCCGTGTTCGAAGAAGTCGGCGGACCAGCCGACTTCAACAGCGAAACCATCTACCTCGTGGCTTGCGACCGGAAGAACCGGCTCTTCGTGGGCACCAACACCGGTCTCTACAGATACGACCGCCAGCGCGATTCCTTCACTCACTTCCGAAAATCGCACCGGTTCCTGGCCACCGAGACCAACGTCAACGCCGTCTGCAACGAAAGATCGGGGTGTATCTGGTTCGGCACCATCGACGGCGCGATACGGTACGATCCGGATGCCGACCGGCCCAACCTCACACCGCCCTGCGTACACATCACCGGCGTGAGCGTGTACCTGGAGCCGGTCGCCATGGTTCAGGAAGCATCCTTCGACCACGATCAGAACCACATCACCTTCGACTTCATCGGCGTGTCCCTGAAGGCGCCCGAGCAAGTGCAGTACAGTTACATGCTGGAGGGATTCGACAAGGACTGGATCACATCCAGTGAAAGGAACTACGTCACCTATTCCAGCCTGCCGTACGGCACCTACACCTTCATGGTCAAGGCCAGCAACGGCGACGACGTCTGGAGCGATGCGCCCCAGACCTACACCTTCACCATTCTCACCCCCTATTGGCGCACCGCCTGGTTCTACGGCATCTGTGGGGTGACACTTCTCGGCACGGCCTTCGGGCTGTTCCGGTGGCGAACGAGTACGCTGGCCCGGACCAATCGGCAACTGGAGGCTCGTGTTCGCGAGCGTACGGAAGAACTGAGCCACCGCAACCAGGAGATCGAGAAGGTCAATCGCGCGCTGGGGTCAGCTCTGGAGTCCGCCCAGGAAGCCTCGCGTGCCAAGGCAACCTTCCTGGCTACCATGAGCCACGAGATTCGTACGCCATTGAATGGCGTGCTAGGCATGACGGAACTGCTGCTGGATTCGGTCCTGGACGACGATCAACGCGAGTGCGCCATGGCCATTCACAGCTCAGGCACGGCGCTGCTGAGTATCCTGAACGATGTGCTGGACCTGTCCAAGATCGAGGCCGGCCGCATCTCCCTGGAAACGATTCCCTTCTGCTGTCGGGATCTGGTCGTGGAGGTCGTTAACCTTTTCGCGCCACGGGCCGAGGAAAAGGAACTCGAACTGGCCTACATCATCGCACCGGACATCCCGGACACCATGACGGCCGATCCCCACCGACTGCGTCAGATCCTTTCGAACCTCGTGGGCAACGCCATCAAGTTCACCGAGTCGGGACAGGTCATCCTGCGCGTCGAACTCGCTCCCCGGACTGAGGCAAACACACTCACGATCAAGTTCAAGGTCCAGGACTCGGGAATCGGCATCACCTCGGCAGGCCAGGCCGAACTGTTCAAGCCGTTCACCCAGGTCGACACCTCTTACTCCCGGAACTACGGCGGCACGGGATTGGGCCTGGCCATTTGCCGCGATCTGGTTCAGCTCATGATGGGCGAGATCGGCGTCTCGAGCCAACCCGGCGAGGGCAGTTGCTTCTGGTTCACCTTCCACGCCACAGGCGAGCCGGTTACCACCCGTAGATCCAAGCTGGAAGGCCAGCTGATCTGCCTGGTCAACGACAACAGTTGCGTGCGGGAAATCATCTGCGAGCAGCTCGAGACGGCCGGCGCCGATGTGCTGGCCAGCGCTTGTGGGGATGACCTCTTCGAAATTCCGCGCCACCCCGACTGGTTGCTCATCGACGAGGAGGTCTTCCGCAAGGACGGCCTGGAGCTGGCCCGCCGGATCGGCCAGGACGCCTCCCTCTCGACTTCCGGTCTAGTGCTCATGGTTCCGTTCGGGCAGAGACCGGCCACGGATGTGCAAAGGGAGCTTCCAGGCGTCACGACCATCACCAAACCGATCCACCAGCACCAGCTCGAAGCTCTCTTGTGCGAGCATCGGACCGTGGCAGCAGCCGCGGGCTCGGTCATCTCCGCTGACTTCAGGCGGCGACCCTGGGAAAACACCCGCGTCCTGATCGTCGACGACAACGAGATAAACCTGGTCGTAGCGTTGCGTATGCTGGAAAAACTGGGTTGCCGAACTACCTCCGCCACCAGCGGGCAGGAGGCACTCGACCTCGTCACGAACGAACACTTCGACATCGTCTTCATGGATTGCCAGATGCCGGATATCGACGGCCTGGAGGCCACGGAACGGATCCGTGTCCTCGAGGTCGATCGCTACACTCCCATCGTGGCCTTGACCGCCAACACCATGAAGAGTGACCGGAATCTCTGTCTGAACATCGGGATGGACGATTATCTGGGCAAACCATTCTCGACGGCCGAACTGAGCGCCATGATCGAGAAGTGGGTTTCAAAGCGCCCCGTCTCTTCATCACCGGCATTGCTGCCGGAACTGGAGCCTTCTCTGGAGGAATAGGCATTTTAGCACCCATTTTCCCCTCGGCCCCACCATCGCAGCACACCCCGGCGACCAGGACAAAATTCCACAGATCACAAACCGTCCCCTTGCGTTTCGGTTGTTAATCTCGTGGGGATCACGCCCAGGAATCGTCCTGCGGGGTCGTCATCCGTCCACCGAGGGAGGTACAAATCGGCACCAACATATCTGAACTTGACCCGCTGAAAATTTCGACTATATAGTTCAACTTGTTTGGAATCCGGCGATTTTTTCCGGGCTGGATTCCGAAACTTGAGTTTGTCTGAAAGGAGTCGTAGTGAAACGAATTTTTCTTACCTTGATGGTCGTCATGGTTCCCTTGGTTCTCCTGAGCGTCAGCGCCACCGAATCCCAGGCGGGATTCGGTCTTGGGTTGCACTACCTGAATACCCTCGGTGACATGAAAGATGCCCCGGAATTCGACTCGAGCGCCTTTGGTTTCATGGGCGCGTATTCCTTCGGACCGGGTTTGATCAACTTCGAAGCAGACATAGAGTGGATTCCCGACTACGCCTTCGGAAAAAACATGGTTCAGCCGCAGGCCTATGCCTTCGTCGGGGACTTCATCTACGGCGGAGTAGGCATCGGGATCGGCTACATTGACGGCGGCTGGCAGGACAACCCCTTCTACGCCTTGCGGGCAGGGGTCAAAATCTCCGTCCGTGATATTTTCACCTCGTACCGCTTCCAGTCATGGAATGCCGTGGAAGATTTCGATTCCGACGACTTGAACTCCATTACCTTCGGGGCCCTGTTCAAGTTCTGATCTGAAAAAAAAGGCCCTGGATCATTGTCCGGGGCCTTTTTTCCGGCACGATTCCTGAGCCGCAGCCAGAAGCACCCGCCCAGCCCAAACGTTGGCCGCTCGACCCCGCACCGTTCGAGCAGTGTGTGACCGAACAGTGCGAATCAGTATCAAATCCGGTTCTGCGATGAATATCTGGAAATCACGCCGTGATATCAAGCTGTAACAAAAAACCCCGACCACTCGTTTGTAACAGCAGCGATCAAGCCATATACTCATGAATTACTCTCAGCTTGACCTGCATTGAACGGGGGGTCGTCGTGCGCGCGTTCTTGATTTCCGTGGCAGTGCTGCTCTGCGCCGTCGTTTGCACCGGAGCCGAATCCAGCCGGTTAATTCCCCTGTCCCCCTATCCGGAGGCGTTCCAGCCGACCTTCCGGGTCACACAGCAGAAGAGCGGCCGTTTCACCGTCGAGCTGGAACTTCCCTACCTGGAAAGCGAAGCGGTGGAACTGGAGGGAGAACTTTACCAACTCCTGTCCATTCCCGGGGGCGGTCTGCAAGGCGAGATCGGGCAGGCGGCGCTGCCCGTCATCAGCCGCCTGCTGGCACTGCCCGACGGAGCCACCATCGGGGCCGAGGTAACGGCCAGTGACGAGGTGACCCTGACTGGGTATCGGTTGTGGCCCCAGCAACCGTGGTCCGCCGTCGACCGTGATCAAAAGCAGACTCCTGTCGTTGACACCACTTATTACGAACATGCCATAACCAGCGGAGAACCGGCCGTACTGGTGGGGCCGGCGGCTAGGATCCGTGACCTGCGGGTGGTGCCGGTGACCTTCAGCCCGGTGCGTTACGATCCGGTCCGTGGTGAGGTGGTCGTCGCGCGCCACATGACCGTCGAGATCGAGATCTCGGTCACTGCTTCCGGTGACGAGCCTCTCGGCTCCGCCAGCAAGAGACGTCTGCTGCTGCCGGAATCATTCGACAAGCTTTACCAGCAGACCATTCTGAATTACCCAGGCACTGATTCCGAGGTGGGTCCTGGGTCCTATCTGCTCATTTACCCCAACAACGCCGCAGTGCTCGCTCGTCTGGAACCACTGCTCCAATGGCGTCGGCAGCAGGGATACAACGTGGTGACGGTCACAACCCAGGAAACGGGTACCACCACCTCCGCTATCAAGAGCTACATACAGAACGCCTACGACAATTGGGACATCCCCCTGGAGTTCGTGGTGCTGGCCGGCGACGCCAACGGGTCCTACGCCGTGGCGACGTGGTACGAACAACTTTCCGGCTTCACTGGCGAGGGTGATCACTATTACACCACCCTCGATGGACCGGACATCCTTCCCGACATCCACATCGGCCGGCTCTCTTTCCGGGATCTGTACACACTGGAAATCATCGTCGACAAGATCGTCAGCTACGAGAGTGATCCGTACCTGGCCGACGATCCGGACTGGTTCACCCGGGCGTGCCTGGTGGGTGATCCCCGCGATTCCGGGAAGTCGTGCATCTTTGTGAACCAGTGGGTCAAGAACCAGCTCATCGACCTGAACTACACCGAGATCGACACCGTCTGGATCGAACCCTTTCCCACCCGGATGATGACGGCACTGAACAAGGGTGACACCGTATTCGGCTACCGGGGCTTCTGGGACATGAGCGGCTGGACCGTCGGGCACACCAATGTCATGACCAACGGTTACAAGCTACCCTTCGTGGTCACCCTCACCTGCGGCACAGGTATGTTCGCAGACGAGATCAACACGCTCTCCGAGTCGTTCCTGCGGGCTGAAGGCGGGGGGGGCGTCGCGGCCATCGGGACTTCCACCTGGGGTACACACACGCGTTACAACAACGTGATGTACGTCGGCATCATGGAGGGCCTCCTCAACTCCGGTGACCGGCGCACGGGACCCGCCCTGACTCGGGGTAAGCTCGAAATCTACAACCAATACTGGCACGCCGAGCCGTGGTCGGCCGAGATCTGGGTCGTTTGGAACAACTTGATGGGCGATCCCGCCACCGATATCTGGACTGCGCTCCCCGCGGACCTGCTGGTCCTCCATCCGGCTTCCCTGGCCGCAGGAGCCAGCTCGGTCGTGGTGACCGTGCTGGATGGCGGCGGACTACCACTCGCGGACGCCAAGGTATCCCTCTACAAGAGTGACGAGATCCTCGTCGCCGGTTACAGTGACGATCTCGGCCAGGTGGGGCTGCCGCTGTCTAGCCACTCCATCGGATCCCTCGCCATAACCGTCACCAAACACGACCACAAGCCTTACCAGGGAGTGATCCTCATCGGGACAGCCGGAGCCCATGTGGACTTCGCTGGCGCCACTGTCGACGATGATGACCTGGGCCCGAGCGTGGGCAACGGCGACGGCCTGGCCAACCCGGGCGAAACAATCGAGCTGTCGTTACAGGTCGCCAACATCGGCTCCACACCGGTGGCTGACATCACGGCAACCATGAGCGTCAACGATCCCTACGTGGCCATTCTCACCGGCGAGCAGTCTTTCACTGCCTTGGAGCCTGGCGAATCGGCCTGGAGCTCGGGCAGCTACCTGTTCAGCATCGATGCGGGCACGCCCGGCGGGCACGTGATCCCTTTCCAGCTGATGGTCACAAGCGACAGCGGGACCTGGAGCTCATTGGTTCAAATCACGGTCCATGCCGGTGTTTGCGTCGTGGAAGGATTCACCTGGGGAGGCGAGGGCGATACCCTGGATCCAGGCGAGGCCGGCACACTCAGTATCGAGTTACGCAACGTGGGAAACCTCGACATAAGCGGCGCCACGGCCACTCTCTCCTCGCCGAGTCCCTGGTTGTACATTCCCGATGCGGCAGGTAGTTACGGCATGATCGGCATGGGACAGACGGCACAGAACAGTGGTGATCCCTTCACCGTCGAGATCGCCCCCAACTGTTACCCGGGACACCTGGCGGCCCTGAACATGGCGCTGGAATTCACCGGCGGTGGTCGCGACACCGTGGAACTGCTGGTCCACGTCGGCAACGCAGCGGCCGGCGACCCCATCGGGCCGGATGGTCGGGGCTATTATGCCTTCGACGACACAGACAGTGACTATCCCCAGGCGCCCGTTTACGAGTGGGTCGAGATCGACCCGGATCTCGGGGGCAGTGGAACCAGCGTCGGCCTGAGCGACCACGGTGTGTACCAGGACGACACCGAGATCGTGGACCTGCCGTTCACCTTTCGTTATTACGGCGAGGAGTTCGACAAGATCTCCGTCTGTTCCAACGGTTGGCTCTGCATGGGTGGTTCCTACCTGGTGCTCTACCGCAACTACGCCCTCCCCTGTGCCGGCGCTCCGGATAACATGCTCGCGGTCTTCTGGGACGATCTGTACCTCAGCACTTCTGCAGACGTGCTGACCTGGTACGACGCAGCCAACGACCGTTTCATCGTGGAGTGGAGCCAGGTCCGCAACATGGCCGGTGGCTACGAGGTCTTCCAGGCCATCCTCTACGACCCCGCAGCCCATCCCACCACCACGGGCGACGGCAAGATCCTCTACCAGTACCAGGATGTTCACAACGTGGACTCCGTCAACGGATACGCCACCGTGGGTATCCAGAACGGAAACAACAGTGATGGTGTGCTCTACACGTACTGGAACCGCTACGGGGCCAACGCGGCCCATCTGACTGCCGGCCGCGCCATCCTGTTCACGCCGGTCGTCCCCGTGAACGCGAGCCAGGCCGTCGGGAGCGTGAGCAATACGACTGGAGGCGGCAGTCCCATCGACGGGGCGATCATCTCGTTCGCGGACGGCTGGAGCCTGGCCTCCCACTCCGACGGCAGTTATTCCGGACCAGTTCCCCCCGGCAACTACAATGTGACCGCGACACACGAAAGCTTCGCCCCTGCCAGCGAGCAGAACGTGACCTACATCACCGGCGAGACGACCGTCGTGGATTTCCAGCTGGTCGACATCCTCGGCCCTGCCATCACCAACACAATCTTTTACGTCAGCACCGGAGACACGCTCGGCCCCTACGTCATTGAAACCAACATCACGGATTACTCCCCAATCGCTGAAATCCATTTCTATTACACCTCTTCCACCCAGGGCGGCCCGTTCGAGCTGCCGTTCCAGCTGATCGATGCTGGCAGTGGCCTCTACCGGATCGAAATTCCGGGCCAGCCCCTCGGCTCTTCCATCCAGTACTGGTTGACGGCAAGCGACATCGCCGGCAACGAGACGTCCGATCCTCCGGGAGCCCCGTGGGAGAATTACCGGTTCGCTGTGGCAGACATCGTCACCATCTTCGCCGACGACCTGGAGAGTGACCTGGGCTGGACGGTGGGCGACACCTACGACAACGCCACCTCCGGTATCTGGGAGCGTGTCGACCCCAACGGCGTCTGGGAAGATGACATCCTGGTGCAGCCCGAGGACGACGCCACCCCCGATCCTGGTGTCATGTGTTACATCACCGGCAACGATCCTCCCGGCTCTCCCCAAGGCACAGACGACGTGGACATCGGCAAGACAACGCTGTTGAGCCCGTGGTTCGACCTGTCCGTCAACAACGACGTGACGGTGAGCTACAAGCGCTGGTTCACCCACGACACCGGGTTCGTCATCGAGCAGGAGTACTGGATAGTGCAGGTCACCAACAATGGCGTCGACTGGATGGATCTGGAGAACACCAATGTGAGCGAACGCAGCTGGCTGCCGCTCTCCTTCCTGATCGAACACTACGTCGAACCCAGCAGTTCGGTTCGCTTCCGTTTCATCGCCAATGACATGCAGTTCGATTCCATCGTGGAAGCCGGCGTGGACGACTTCCAGCTCACCGGTCACACCCTGGTCGCAGACGCCGCCGCGCCCGCGGTAGCTGTCCTGTCGCCCAACGGCGGTGAGAACATCTTCGGCGGCGATGACAACACCTTCCCCATCGCCTGGGACGCCTCCGACGACATCGGCGTGGTCATGGTCGCGATCCTGCTCTCCACGGACGGCGGCCAGAGCTGGTCCGACAGCCTGGCCGGCGGCCCCCTCTCCTCACCGTGGGAGTGGCAGGTGCCGGCCATCAACTGGCAGACATGCCGCATCCGGATCGACTGCTGGGATGCGGTCCAGAATTTGTCCACGGATGTTTCCGACGCCGACTTCGCCATCCAGACGGCCGGGAGCGTCGACGACTTGCCCGTGGCCAGGGTGGCGCTGCATC
>CBDURX010000046.1:0-8733 GCA_965369485.1 uncultured bacterium
GGTGCAGGATTCCGCCAAGCCCAGCAAGGCGTCGCGGTCGTTGCGCTCCAGCAGCACGTAACGCAGATAGGTGCGGGCCGCCTTGTCGTACTGCTTCGCCCGTCTGAACAGGTCGGCAAGATCTTTGAGTGCGGGAGCATACGTCGAATCGATGGTTACCGCGCGCATGTAGGAGTCACGAGCGTCGTTGTACCGCTCGACTTTCTGGTACAGGTTACCGAGTGTGTGGAGCATGGGCGCGGTCGGCATCACTCCCGGGGTGGCGAGTGTCTGCTCGAAGGTGTCAATGGCCAGGGTCGGCACACCCCGCATCTCGTAGATCCGGCCGACCAGCACGCCGAAGTCCGGATCGGCAGGGTTCAGATGCAAGGCCAGCAGGGCTTTCTTCTCGGCTTCTATCAGGTTGCCCTTGCCGAGATAGTACAGCGCCATCCCGTAGTGATACTCATCCTCACCTTCTCTGACGCCATTCCGGTCAGCACCCTGGTCGAGGAGCTTCTTCGCTCGATCCCACTGCTGCCGGGCCAGCAGAAGTCGAGCCTGTCCATACTTGGGATCCCATAGGTCGGATTTCTCGTCCAAGGCCTTCTCGAATTCCTGAGCCGCCTCCTGATCGCGGCCGAACCGCAACAACAGAAGCCCCAATCGGGCACGGGCCTCGGGGAAATCCTCGTTGTCCTTTTCCTGTCGGGCCGCGATGGCTTCACGGTACAGCGGCTCGGCTGCGAAGAAGCGCCCCTCCCGCACCGCGACCTCCGCCAGACCGAACTTGGCCCGATCGACCTGGTAATCGCCGGCCAAGGCCTCGTTGAAGTGGTTCTTGGCTTCTTCCAACTGAACCTGCACGAGAGCCTTCACCCCGAGGCGGATGGGATCCTCGTCCAGGGCGTAGCGTTGGGCCAGGGTGGCTGTGGAAATGAACAGAATTGTCAGGGCGGTGATGCAGCCCATGGCCACACAACGAGGATTCGTTTTGTGGGTGCGGGACATCAATAGTACTCCTTCACAGCCACAGGATTTCGTGAATCGCCGCCATACCGGCATGTAATCTTATTCACCCACCGGATGCCTGGTCAGATGGATCTTGCGCAGTACCAGTCGTGCGGGTATGAATCCCGCCCGCTGGATTTGCCGCTGGCCGTGGTCACTGGTGACGTGGGTCACGAACTTCCCGCCCTGGATATTACCCCGGCATAGACAAGACACGAAAAGGTAATGGTAGAGGGGATACTGGCCGGAGGCGATGTTTGCATCCAGCGGGCTGATCGGAATGTTCGAGATTACCGAGCTGTCGCCGTTTGCCGGCAGAAGCGGCACGGTGTGGACCGCGTGGCCCGTGCGATTCACCGGCAAGGTGAGCGAGCTGGCCAGGCCGAGACTACGCTCGTCGGACTCGACCTCCTGCAGCACGGAATCGTCATCCTGTAGAAAGATCACCCGGTTGGCGGGTGGCTCGAGATCAGAAGGTAGATCCAAACTGGTCAGCAGAGCATCCCACAGCCCCAGATTCGGGTCGGGGCAGTAAAGCCGTTCCCATGACGAATCCGAATCGCCGGCTCGGACAGATTCCCTACTTATGACAGATTCCCTACTTATGTCAGATTCCCCACCTATGTCAGATTCCCCACTTATATAGTCACGTAGCTCTCGAAGGCTAACCGCAGTGACGGCCGAGTTCTCTCCACGCAGTAACACGATGCCGCCCAAGGCGATGGGATAACAGAGTGCCGTGTCGTTGTCCACGGAGCGAAACAGCTCCTGCTCCGCCTGGGAAGGAACACGGCACAGGAAGGCGACGTCGGCGCGGTCGTTGATGATGTCTTCCAGAGCATGATAGGTCCCACCTCCCCGGACCAACACCTCCAGATCCGGATAGTCGCCACGGTAGAGATGGGCGAGCCGCTCCACGAGAACCGGGGCCAGGTCGCTTCCGGTGAGGATCAGGGTGATATCGGCCTTGGCCAGGCCGGGGATCCGGTACAGCAGTCGGCGCCACTGGCTACCGCCCCGTACCTTGTAGAGCACGACGATGATCAGCAGGTAGATGACTACCCTCAGAAGGAGCCGACTGTTGGCTGAGCGTAAAAATGTCATGGTCCGATTGGAGTTGCGCTTCTAACTCGATACTCTATAATGTGGCCAGGATGTTTTCCCCGCGAGTCACCACCCCACTTTCGCGCCGCTATCTCCACCAGCGGGAAGCTGGCTTACCGGACAATTTGGCAGGTTTGTCGGCCCGGGCTATCCTCGTCTGTGGCCTCGCTTGCATGCTCGGCTGCGGGAACGGCGAAAACGAAAATGTCGAATCTACCTCCGGGAAATTTTCTCTCACATCACATGAAACCGTTTTCATGGAGAACTTGCAAGAGCGAACTTTTCAGTTCTTCTGGCAGCTGAGCGATCCTCACACCGGGTTGACGCCCGATCGCTGGCCCACGCGATCCTTCGCCAGCGTAGCGGCTACCGGCTTCGCGCTGACTGCCTATCCCATTGGTGTGGAACACGATATCATAAGCCGCGATGCCGCACGGCGCCGCGTTCTGAACAGTCTGCGCTTCTTCTGGACAGCATCCCAGAACTCAAGTGTCACTGACGCCGCGGGGTACCGGGGATTTTTTTACCACTTCCTGGATACCGAGACCGGTCACCGGTTCGGCAATGTCGAGCTGTCCACCATGGATACGGCCTTGTTGCTGGCCGGAGCTCTGTTCTGTCAGTCCTACTTCGACCAGTCACAGGCGACCGAGGACAGTATCCGGGCCCTGGCGGATTCTCTGTACCTGCGCGCCGATTGGCAGTGGGCTTCGGTCCGGCCTCCTCCCATCAGTCATGGCTGGAAGCCCGAGAGTGGATTTTTGCCTTACGACTGGCGCGGATACAACGAGGCGATGCTGCTCTACGTTCTCGCTCTCGGCTCACCGACCCACCCGGTGGCACCGGAGGCTTGGGACGCCTGGACCTCGTATTACCAGTGGGGAGAGTTCCACGGCCAGCAGTACCTCGGTTTCGGACCGCTGTTCGGCCATCAATACAGCCATGTCTGGTTGGACCTGCGCGGAATCCAGGACACCTACCTGCGTCAACGAGGTATCGACTACTTCGAAAATTCACGACGCGCGACCTACGCCCAGTACGCCTACGCCCAGGTCAATCCTCACAACTGGCGGGGGTACGGCCCGCGCCTCTGGGGTCTGACCGCTTGCGATGGGCCCGTGCACGGGGAATACGAAATCGACAGCACCAAAAGGAATTTCCGAACCTACTGGGGGCGCGGGGCATCCTTCACCGGCGTCAACGACGACGGCACCGTGTGCCCCTCGGCCGCCGCAGCTTCAATTGCCTTCGCACCGGAAATCGTCCTGCCTACACTGCTGGCTCTGCGGGATGACTATGGGGACTTGCTCTATGGGCCGTACGGTTTCCTGGATGCCTTGAACCCTACCTTCCGCCTCGAGGTCCAGGTCCAGCACGGCCGGGTGGATCCCGAACACGGCTGGTTCGATACCGATTATCTCGGCATCGACCAGGGTCCGATTTTGGCCATGATCGAGAACTTCCGCAGCAGATTGGTCTGGAACACCATGCGCCGTAATCCTCACATCATCAGAGGTCTGAAGGCTGCAGGCTTCACCGGCGGTTGGCTGGACTCCCTGGCGGTGGACCGGTGAACGGTGAGCCGAAAGCCGGGTTCTTGCACCGTGGGGTTCCCTCAAACTGGGGATCCCTTCTCGGGACCGGCCTCTTCCTACTGACGACATTGCTCGGCACTGGCTGCGATCGGTCTGGTGGGTCCGGCCAGACCACGCTGCGCATATGGGCCATGGGACGGGAGGGAGAGGTCGTCGAGGAACTCGTCCCCGACTTCGAATCCGAGAATCCCGGGGTGAAAGTGGTGGTCCAGCAGATCCCCTGGACCGCGGCTCACGAGAAACTGCTGACGGCCTACGTAGGACGCTCGACACCGGATCTGGCTCAGCTCGGCAACACCTGGATCGCCGAGTTCGTCGCCTTGCAGGCACTCGAGCCTCTCGATGTGTGGCTGGCCGGCTCCGACGAACCGCGCATAGAATCTTACTTTCCCGGTATCTGGGAAACCAACGTCATGGACAACGTGCTTTACGGGATTCCCTGGTATATGGACACGCGTGTTCTCTTCTACCGCACCGACATCCTGAGCGCAGCCGGCTACGACTCCGTGCCGTCGACCTGGGATGAATGGCGCGAGGTCATGGAGGCCATCAAGCGAGATGTCGGAGCAGAGCGGTTTGCCATCTTTCTGCCGGTGAACGAGTGGACGCAACCGGTCATACTCGGCTTGCAAGCGGGTTCGTCCCTCCTGAGGGAGAACGACACCTACGGGAACTTTCAGGGAGCGGCCTTCCGCCGCGCTTTCGATTATTACCTGGATATCTTCCGGAGCGACCTGGCACCGCCCATCGGCATCAACGAGATTGCCAACACCCAACAGGAATTCGCCCGTGGTTACTTCGCCATGTACATCACCGGGCCCTGGAACCTGGGCGAGTTTCGGCGCCGGTTACCGCCCGAGCTACAGGATGCTTGGTCGACGGCCCCGTTACCGGGTCCCGATGCCACGACACCCGGTGTCTCGTTGGCCGGAGGAGCGAGCCTGGTCATCTTCCGGCGCACACCGCACAAGGAGCTGGCCTGGCGTTTCATTCAATTCCTGTCCCGACCAGACCAGCAGGTTCGCTTCTTTGAGCTGACCGGGGATTTGCCGGCAAGGCGGGAAGCGTGGCGGGATGCGGCCCTGGCCGAGGATCCTCTCATCCGGGCATTCTGGGAACAGCTGCAGCGGGTGGTGCCGACTCCCAAGATTCCCGAATGGGAACAGATTGCCAGCCGGGTGCAGGAGTGCTCGGAGCTGGCTATCCGGGGTGCGGCCCCGCCCGATTCGGCCCTGGCCATCCTGGACCGTGATGTGGACCGCATCCTGGAAAAACGGCGCTGGATGCTGGCCACGGGGAGACTTTCGCAGGTGACCGAGCAGCGGGAGACGCCATGAAGTCCGCGACAGCCCGGCATCAGAACAGGACGGCGTGGTTCTTCCTCGCCCCTGCCGCCGGACTCATCGGCATCTTCTTCTTCTTGCCCGTGGTGTTCGGACTGCTGCTGAGCCTAACCGACTTCGACATCTACGCCATCGGTTCTCCCGGCACGGCGCGCTTCGTGGGCCTGCGCAATTTCGGTGACACCCTGCAGAGCCCCACCTTCTGGACTACGCTGCGGAACACACTTTATTACGTTCTGGTCGGGGGTCCCCTGTCGGTGGTCGTCTCCCTGGTCACGGCCCTGTTGCTGAACGCGCGGGCGGTGCGCTTGCGGAGTCTGTTCCGGACCATCTACTTCGCACCGGTGGCCACGACCCTGGTGGCCGTGGCCATCGTCTGGCGCTACCTCTACCACCCCCGCTATGGCTTGATCAATCACGCCCTGGGTTGGTTCGATATCGGTCCGGTCGACTGGCTCGGCGATCCGCACTGGGCCATGCCCGCAATCGTGATCCTGGCCGTGTGGAAGAACTTCGGCTACAACATGCTGATCTTCCTGGCCGGGCTGCAGGGCATTCCTCCGGAGCTGTACGAGGCAGCGGCCATGGACGGAGCCGGACCCTGGCAGCGATTCCGGCACATCACCGTGCCGGGCCTGGCGCCCGTCTTACTCTTCGTGTGCGTCACCACCATGATCGGTTACTTCCAGCTGTTCGCCGAACCTTACGTGATGACCCAGGGCGGACCCCTCGGCAGCACTCGCAGCTTGATGCTGTTGATGTACGAGGAAGGGTTCCGCTGGTGGCGCATGGGAGTTGCGTCGACCATAGCGGTGTTGCTGTTGCTGATCACACTCGCCGGCGCCCTGATTCAGATGAGACTGCAAGGGGGACGGCGGTGAATGTGGTGATGAAAAGTAACAAGCCGTCCTTACGCCGATTCCTGTCGGTCGTGGCCCTGCATGTTGCACTACTGCTCGGGGCGGTCATCACCCTGATGCCCTTGATCTGGATGGTCGCGGCATCTTTCATGCCCGCCGGGGCCGCCAACAGTGTTCCACCGCCTCTCTGGCCACGGAATCCCACCTTCGAACATTACATAGCTCTGTTCACGCGCCTGGATCTGGCCCGCAACTTTTTCAACAGTGTCCTGATCACCCTGACCGCCACGGTGGTGTCGGTCCTCGTGAATTCCCTGGCCGGCTATGCCTTCGCCAAGCTGCCGTTCGCCGGACGGGAGCGGATTTTCCGCCGGCTGGCCATGGCTCTGGTGGTGCCGGCCCAGGTGGGCATGCTGCCTCTGTTCCTGCTGCTGCGGCAGCTGGGTCTGGTGAACAGTTACCTCGGAGCCATGCTGCCCTACTTCGCCAGCATCTACGCCATCTTCCTGATCCGTCAGTACGCCCTGGGTCTGTCGGACGAGCTGCTGGACGCCGCGCGCGTGGATGGGGCGAGTGAGTATCGTATCTTCTGGAGTATCGTGATGCCGATCATCCGCCCGATATTGGTCACCCTGGCCGCGTTCACCTTCTTGAGCGCCTGGAACGACTTCATGTGGCCGTTGATCATCCTCAGCGACAGCATGAAGTACACCCTGCCGGTTGCTCTGGCGAATCTCGTGGGGGAACACGTCCAGGACACGGAGCTGATGATGGCGGGATCGGTGATCACCGTCATTCCGGCTCTGGTGGTGTTCCTCGTCTTCCAGCGCACTTACGTTCGCGGCATCATGTCCGGTAGTGTCAAGGGGTGAGGCTCCCATGAGACGCACGCTCTGCACGCTCTTGCCGCTTGTCATGTTGATGAGCGGCACGGCTCGTATGGCCTCAACGGCAGCCACAGTTGCGGCCTCAACGGCAGAAAGTGTGGTGGTCGATGCCTTCGACGACGTGGACAGCTGGTCGGCCCATCCTGCCGATGGGGTCGAGCTGGCAATCAGCAGGGATACCGGGGTAGAAGGGGACGCCTTGCGTCTGGACTTTTCCTTCACGGGCGGTGGCTACGCCATCGCCCGCAAGGAACTGAGCCTCGACTTGCCGGAGAACTACGCCTTCTCCTTCCAGTTGCGGGGCGAAGCTCCCTCCAACCACCTCGAGTTCAAGCTCGTCGATGAAACGGGTGAGAATGTGTGGTGGTCGGTGCGTCGAGATGTCCAGTTTCCGGACGAGTGGGAGACCATCACCATCAAGAAGCGCCACATCTCCTTCGCCTGGGGACCCTCCGGTGGCGGGGACATTCTTCATGTGGGCGCCATCGAATTCGCCATCACCGCCGGCAGCGGCGGCACGGGCAGCGTGTGGATCGATCAGCTCGAATTGCAGCCGTTGCCGCCCCCGGGGGCTCCGTTGCCACCGCCGACGGCGCGAAGCTCCTCGGCACGATCGGGACGGGCAGCGAGCCTGGTCCTGGATGGTGATCCGTCCACGTACTGGTCTCCTCTCTTCACAGACGGCGAACCCTGGATCGTCCTGGACCTGCAGGGAGATCGGGAATTCGGCGGGCTGATCATCGACTGGGGTTCGGGCCGACATGCCAGCGAATACGTTGTCGAGGTTTCCAGTGATGAGCAGACGTGGCAAGTGTTGCACACGATCACCGGAAGCAACGGCAACCGGGATTATCTCTATCTCCCCGAGACGGAAACGAGATATCTACGCCTGCGCTTGCTGCACTGCTCATTCCAGGAAGGAGCGGCAGTCGGGCAAATCCATCTGCTTCCGCTCAGCTGGTCGGCTTCACGCGAGGCGTTCTTCATGGCCATCGCCCGGGACGTTCCGCGTGGATATTACCCGCGGGGTATGAGCGGGGAGCAGGTGTACTGGAGTGTCGTGGGCGTGGACGGCGATGCGCGCGAATGCCTGTTCAGCGAGGACGGCGCCCTGGAGAGTGGCCGTGGTGGCTTCAGTATCGAGCCCTTCCTGTTCAGAGCGGGCCGACTGGTCACCTGGGCGGATGTTCAGCCCGAGCAGGCTCTCGCCGATGGTTTTTTGCCGCTGCCCACTGTGACCTGGCGGGCCGGTGACCTGACACTGGTGATCTCTGCAGCCGGCATCGGTGCAGCCGGCTCCTCGTCGGTGGTGGTGGATTACCGCGTGCACAACCATGGGAGTGATCCCGTTGCAGCGAAGCTCTTTCTGGCCCTGCGGCCTTTCCAGGTGAACCCACCTTCGCAGACTCTCAACCTCCGGGGCGGTGTCGCGCCCATCCATGAAATGAAGCAAGAGGGACACCGCATCATTGTGAACGGGGAGGTTTCCCTCGTCTCCCTCTCCGCACCGGAAGGTTTTGGCGCGGTACCCTTCGCCGGCGGTGACATCTTGGCCGACTTCTTGCGGAAGGGCCGGCTACCGGACCAGACCCAGGCAACCGATCCCTTGGCTGCCGCGTCCGGTGCGCTGGCTTTTCCGCTGGCGGTGCAGCCGTCGGCCACGGTGCAGATCACCCTGGTCGTGCCGCTATATTCCGACGTGTCCTTGCGTACCGTACCGGAGGATCTGTCGGCTGCTGGTACGATCGCCAACTGGGTCACCGAGCAGTACCTCAGCACCCGGAGCGATTGGCTCGAGAAAACCGGCCGCGTGGTGATCGACCTGCCCACCTCGGCAACCCGCCTGGAAGAAACCCTCAAGAGCCAGCTCGCCTACATCCTCATCAACCGGGCGGGACCCGCCATCCAGCCCGGCACCCGGTCATACGCCCGGTCGTGGATCCGTGACGGCGCT
>CBDURX010000047.1:0-8720 GCA_965369485.1 uncultured bacterium
CCATAGATCCGGCACATAGACCAGGTACTCTTCCTGGAAAGCCTGGGCCTGGATGCTGCCGCTCTCCTCCAGAGAAATGTCTCCCTGCCTGGCGGCGCCTGAATAACCGCTCGAAGCTTGCAAGTGCAGGACGTTCTCGTCCGGCTCGAAGACATACAGAGCGCAACTGTCGCAACCGAGAACCATCTTGGCCGAGCGGACCATCTCCTCGTAGATGTTCCCCGCATCCGTCATGACCATGAGCTTGACGTTCATGGTCTGCAGAGCAGCCAGGCGGGACACGAAAAGCAAATCGCCCTCGCCTTGGGCTCCGAGTTCTGGTTGGATCAAGGTCTCATCCTCGGGAAAGATGGTCGTCGACATGGGCTGCTGCTCTCCATCCAGTCGAGACTGATCATGACATGACAGAGCCTGATACGGATCCGCCTCGCTACGGACCTTCATGAATAATGCGAGCCAGGAAACATTCCATCTGAGCATCGGCAAATACTGCAATGACTTGAAGAATAGCGCTGAGACTCAGCGCCACCGTTCGATCTCGGCGAGGAGAACCCTCTCGAGTTCATCCTTGGCGATGTTGCGATGAAGCTTGCCGTTGCGGTAGATGGCGACCTTGCTCTTGCCGGCGGCGATACCCAGATCCGCAGCCTTGGCCTCGCCAGGGCCATTGACAATGCAACCCATGACCGAGATGGTGCGATGGGGCGGTAACTCCCGCGCCAACTCCTCCACCTTGGCGGCCAGAGCCACCACGTCCACCTCGACCCGGCCGCAGGTGGGGCAGGCGACCACGCGGGCGTAACCGTCGCGCAGGCCCAGGGCGGACAACATATGGAAGGCGGCCGTCACCTCCTCTACGGGGTCGGCGGCCAGGGAGATGCGTATGGTATCGCCGATGCCCTCGGCGAGCAGGACAGACATGGCTGCCACGGAGCGGACCGTGCCCGCTCGCAACGTTCCTGCCTCGGTGACACCCAGGTGTTGGGGTACCTCGCTCACTGCCGCGAACCGACGGCAGGCCTCGATCACCTCCATTGGTTCGCTGCTTTTCAGACTGACCACCACGTCATCGAATCCCACGGCGGCGAGACTCTCCAGCTCGTCCAGCGCTCTCTGCAGGAGGGCTCCGGCCGCATCGCGCTGTAGCAGCTCCCGGTAGCGCTTGTGCAGACTGCCCCGGTTGACCCCTATCCGGATGGGTACTCCCCTGTCCTTGGCCGCCAGCGCCACCTCGCGGACCTTCTCCCGCGATCCGATGTTGCCCGGGTTGATACGCAGCTTGGCAATACCGGCTTCCAGAGCGACCAGCGCCTTCGTGTGGTCGAAGTGGATGTCCGCCACCAGCGGGACATTGGCCTCGGCCACGATGGCCGGCAGTGCTTCGGTGGCCGCGTCGTCATTCACGGTCACCCGCACGAGATCGGCGCCGGCGGTGGCCAGCTCGCGAATCTGCTGCAGGGTGGCTTCCTTGTCCCCCGTGCGCGTGGTGGTCATGGATTGGACACGGATGGGGGCACCGCCCCCGATGGTCACGTCCCCCACGCAGACCTGGCGGGTAGGGTGTCGAGGAGCGGTGGTGGAATCATTCCGCTCGTGGTGCTGATCGTTGCTCTGACTGTTCATCCTGCGTCCGTCAAGGCAGGGCCCCGGTGGCGCTGATCGCCCACCCGCACGGTCACGCCGGTTTGATCCAAGTATTCCAGCAGCGGGATGCCCAGCTTACGAGTCAATCCGGTCAAGGCGCGGAAATCGGCGAACTTCAGCTCCGGCTGCTTGCGAAAGTGTGTGCGCAGGACAGATACAGTCTGGTCCAGCGCGTCGGCGTGGACATAGTAATCGGAAGCTATCTGGACGGCACGGCCCCGGTCGGCCAGATACAGCAAGATACCTTCCTCGCCCAGAGTCCGCTCACCGGACAGGCCCAGTTTTTCGGCGAAGGTAGCGTGGCCAGGCCACTGCAAGCCGAACCCGCGGAGGGTTTCCTCTCCCCTCTCTACGGCGGCCAGCAACGGCTCGGACAGGGGCGGCCCGTCCGGTGACGCGGCAATCCTGTCGCCCACGACGACCCAGTCTCCCAGCTTTGCCATGGCCCCACAGAGCCCGTTCCACTCGCTGCGGCCGCCTGTGAAGTGCAGCTTCCGCCGTGCCTCCTCCTTGGGAATACCCAGCCGCAGTGGGAACTTGCGCCCGTATTCCGCCACGAGTGCCGCGATCTTGGTGGCCTGCTCGGTCAGAACCGACTGCAGGTAGAGATGGTCTCCCACCCGGACCGCCCCCGCTGCGTCTGCGTGTTCCATGTTCTGTGCGGCTGAAAGGCCCTCCAGACCGGCTTCCTGCAGCTGCTGGTGAAGCAACTCCCCAGGATCACCCTCCTCGCGCACCGCCAGGGCAGAGAGGACCTCGGCGTCGAACCGCTTGTGCCGCGCGGGACTGCCCTGCAGAATCACGCCACCGGCTATGGTTGTCACGGGGGAGTAGAAGCGCAGGACCAGGCGGTCACCCCGCTTCACCACCAGGGCATCTTCCAGGTGGATCTGGGCCAGACCACTGCGTGGTCCGGCGTCGCCGCCCAGTTCCCGCTCGTCCAGCAGCACGATGCGCCCCAGCACTTCCCGCCCTGCGTGGTGCACATGCAATCGCTGCCGGTTCTTCATGATTCCCCGGTAGTGGGGCAACAACTGGACGCGGAGGTCCAACCGGCGGGTCACTGTACAGCAGTCCGGTGTGATGACCTGATCACCTCGCTCCAACCCCTCCTTCTTCACGCCGTGCAGCGCCAGAGCCAATCGCTGGCCGGAACCGCCGCGCCGGGTCTGCCGCCCGTGCGCCTGCACTTCACGCACTCGCACCTTCAGGCCCGCCGGCTCGACCAGGAGGTGATCGCCCGGTGCCACGGAACCGCACCAGCAGGTACCGGTGACGATGGTCCCGGCCCCCGGCAGGGTGAAAACCCTGTCGACGGGCAGACGGAACACACCTTCCCGGTCGCGTTGCGGCAACGCTGCGGCTTCCTGTCGCATGGCCGTCCTCAACTCCGTCAACCCCGTGCCGGCAACGGCGGAGACCGGGATGACCGGCTTGCCGGCCAGAAACGTGTCCGCCACCAGTTCCTTGGCCTCCTCGGCCGCCACGGCCTGGATTTCCTCGTCCACCAGGTCGATTTTGGAAATGACAACGACACCGCTGCGGACGCCGAGAGAGTCCAGGATATCCAGATGTTCCACCGTCTGTGGCATCACTCCCTCGTCGGCTGCGACCACCAGGAAGGCCAGATCCACCCCACCCGCGCCGGCCACCATCTGCTTGACGAATCGCTCGTGGCCCGGCATGTCCACGACACCCAGTACCAGGCCGTCGCCCAAGTCGAACTCGGCGAAGCCCAACTCGATGCTGATGCCGCGCTCCTGCTCTTCCTTCAAGCGATCGGTGTTCACACCGGTCAGCGCGGTGATGAGAGCCGTCTTGCCGTGGTCCACGTGCCCGGCGGCACCGAGGATCAGGTGACGCACTTGCGGTTCGGTCACCCTTGCTCCCTTCGGATGTGGGCTCCCAGGGCGACCAGCTTGGCCTCGATACCCTCGTACCCCCGATCGATGTGGTAGACGCGGTTGATGGTGGTCGTCCCCTCCGCCGCGATACCGGCCAGGACCAGGGCGGCACTGGCTCGTAAGTCCGTGGCCATGACGGGCGCCCCCTGCAGTTTCTCGACCCCGAAGACGGTGGCGGTGGCACCGTCGAGGCGGATATCAGCTCCGAGCCGCCGTAGCTCGGCCACGTGAGTGAAGCGGTCGTAATAAATGGTCTCGGTGATGAAACTCGTCCCGTGGGCCAGGGCCGTGGCCGCCATCACCTGAGCCTGCATGTCGGTGGGGAAGCCGGGGAAACTGCGGGTCACCACCTCCACCGCTGCGGGGCGGCCGTGGGCGGTGATGGTCACGCTATCCTCATCCGCCGTGACACTGCAACCCATGCTCGTCAGGACCTCACTGATGGCCTGCAGCTGTTCCGGCTGGCACTGCAAGAGCCGGATGGTGCCGCCGGTCACCACTGCCGCCGTCATGAAGGTCCCGGCCTCGATCCGGTCGGCGATCACACGGTGGCGCAGCGGTGCGAGGCTGGTGACACCCTGGATCGTCAAGGTGGAACTGCCGATGCCGTCGATCTTGGCCCCGGCCTGGACCAGGGCTCGGGCCAGCTCCGTGACTTCGGGTTCGAGGGCGCAGTTGGACAGTTCCGTCTGGCCGTTGGCCAGGACGGCCGCCATCAGCACGTTGGCGGTGGCCCCGACCGAGGAGGGCTCGAACCGGAAACGCCCGCCCTGCAGGCCGTGATCCGCCCTGGCTAGAATGTACCCGCGGTCCAGCTCGATCTTTGCGCCGAGCTGTCGTAACCCTTCCAGGTGCAGGTTGACGGGGCGCGGACCCCAGGCGCAGCCTCCGGGCAGAGAGACCCGCGCCGCGCCACGCGCCGCCAGCAACGGCCCCAGGACATAGATGCTGGCCCTCATCTTGCGGACCAGGTCGTAGGGCGCCTCATGACCGCTCCCCTCCCGGGTGTCGATGCGCAGTTCACCCGCTTCCAGGCGGCAGCCGGCACCCAGGATCTCGAGCAAGTGCATGAAGAAACGGACATCCCTCAGGTCGGGAACGTTTGCGATGACCGACTCGCCCTCGGCCAGGAGGGCCGCCGCCATCATGGGCAGTACGGCATTCTTGGCACCGCTGATCTGCACGTCGCCTGCCAATGGCGTGGGCCCTGTGATGACGAATCTGTCCACGGTAACCCCCTGGGTCTAACCCTCGCCCGGCTCGAACAGCTGGCCGGTACTGCCGTAGCGTGCCGTCACCACGCGTGGCAAGTCGTTATAATCTCGAACCACGACGATGTCCTGGCAACCTCCCCGTGCCAGAATTGCTTTCACTGCCGCGCCCTGGTCGAAACCGATCTCCACGGCCACACCACCTCCCGGGCTGAGCCACGTACTCAACCCCGCGGCCAGGGCCCGGTAGTGATTCAAGCCGTCGCTGCCACCGTCTAGCGCCTCGCGCGGATCGTGCTGCGAGACTTCCGGGGGCAAACCTGCGATCTCCTCCCGCCGGATGTAGGGCGGGTTGCTGACGAGCAAGTCCACCTTGCCCTTCAATACGGCAGGCAAAGGCGCGAAACCGTCCCCTGCCAGAAAGGTCACGCGTGGCGCCACCCCCAACCGCCGCGCGTTCTGAGTGGACAACCGCACCGCCGCCGCGTTGACGTCCGTAGCGGTGACCAGTAATTCGGGCAACTCCGCCGCCAGGGTGATGCCGATCACCCCGCAGCCGCAGCCGATCTCCAGCGCCTGGGGCGAGATCATCCGGCGACCCCGGGGGGTCAGCAGTTGCACGCATTGCTCCACCAGGACCTCCGTTTCGGGCCGCGGGATGAATACACCCGGCTCGACCTTGAAGCTGCGCGAATAGAACTCGGTGATGCCGATGATGGTCTGCAACGGCTCGCCTGTGGCCCTCCGCTTGACGTACTGCCTGTACTTCTGCAGCTCGTCACCCGTGACCGGCCGATCGTGCTGCAAGTACAATTCGATGCGAGGGAGAGAAAGGATGTCGCCCAGCAACCGCTCGGCATTCAGACGGGGCGAAGCGATCCCCTTGTCCGCGAAGTAGCGGCTGGTGATCTGGATGAGTTCCCGGACCGTTCTCAGCTCAGCGGTCATGGTCACGGACGGTTGGTGAAGGTAGGGGCCTTTAGCCCGGATTAGTGGTTGCGGCTGGCAGCGAGGTTTTGTTCGCGCCGATGGGCCCGGATGGCCTCGACGATCTCGTCCAGCTCTCCATCCATGATCGCATCAAGACGATAGAGGGTCAACCCGATGCGGTGGTCGGTGACACGCCCCTGGGGGAAGTTATAGGTGCGGATCTTGGCGCTGCGGTCACCGCTACCCACTTGATTCCTGCGTTCGGCTGAGATGGCCTCCTGCTGCTCCCTGATGGCCTGTTCAAGCAGGCGCGACCGCAACACGCCCATCGCCTTGGACTTGTTCTTGTGCTGGGATTTCTCGTCCTGGCACTGCACCACCAGACCGGTGGGCAGATGGGTGATACGCACGGCCGAGTCGGTGGTGTTGACCGATTGACCACCAGGACCCTGTGCCCGGTAGACGTCGATGCGCAATTCCTCGGGCTTGATCACGATGTCCACTTCTTCGGCCTCGGGCAGGACGGCCACTGTCACGGCCGAAGTGTGGATACGCCCCTGGCTTTCCGTGACCGGTACTCGCTGGACCCGGTGCACTCCGCTCTCGTGGCGGAAAATCCCGTAGACTCCCTCTCCGCGCACGCTGTAGATGACCTCCTTCATCCCTCCCGCCGTGCCGCTGGTGGCGTCGATGAACTCGGTCCGCCAGCTATGCCGCTCGGCGAAACGGAGGTACATGCGGCAGATCTCTTCGGCGAAGAGGGCCGCCTCGTCGCCGCCCGTGCCAGCACGGATCTCTAGGATGGCATCGCGGTCGTCGTTGGGGTCGTGGGGCAGCAGCGCATCTTCCAGCTCCTGCTGTACCTGTGCGAACTCTGGTTCCAGCGTCTCCAGCTCCTCGCGGGCCATCGCGATCAGCTCGGAATCCTTTTCCGTGACCAGGATCTGCCGGTCCTCATCCATCTGGTCCAGCAACGCGAGGTAACGCTCGCCGATGCGCAAATTCTTCTGGATCCGGGCATGCTCGCGCGACAGGATCTTGTATTTCTGCTGATCCTTCAAGACAGCGGGATCACTGAGTCGTTCACTAAACTCTGCGTACAACTTCTGTAGCGCCTCGACGTTCTCTCTCACGTCATCCCTCCGGACACCGCCTTCGGCCCGTCGTCACTATCGGTTTCCTGTACCGCCACAAACTCATAGTAGACCCGCTCCCGGAAATCATCCGCCTCGGGCGTCAACACGGCTTTCAGGGCAGCGATGCCGACCTCTTGCTGGTCGTCTTCCGGTTCCGACGTAGTGATCTTCTGCAACATCAGTCCCGGCCAGATAACAGGCCGCAACCAGACGGCGCCGCTGTGACTGCCGGACAACTTGATGGCCTCGTAGGCGAGCCCGCCGATCAGCGGCACGAAGCAGAGCCGCAGCAAACGATCCTCCACGTTCTCGGGTCGGCCGAGAAAGCTGAAGACCACGATGGAGATGATCATCACGAAGAACAAGAAACTGGTGCCACAGCGCGGGTGCAAGGTCGTGAACGGTTTGGCGCCGGCCACGGACAGCTCGCGTTTGTTCTCGAAAGCGTGGATCGATTTGTGCTCGGCGCCGTGATACTGGAAGACGCGCTGCATGTCAGGCATCTTCGAGATGCCCCAGAGGTAGAGGATGAAGAGGGCCACCCGGAAAATCCCGTCCACGATGTTGAACCAGACCGAGTGCTCGACGCCCACCAGATCGGTCAGGATAAGCGGCAGGTAGAAGAAGAGGCCCAGGCTCAGGACGAAAGCGAATAGAATCACGCCCCACATGGCCAGCGTATCGGTGAACTTCTTGTCCTGGCTCGCGACCCGCTCGTCCTTGGTGGCCTGGTCGGCGGAGAACATCAAGGAGTCGATCCCCAGTCCCAGGGTCTCGATCAGATGAACCCCACCCCGCAGGATGGGTACGTTCAGGAACGACAGGCGGCGAACGATGCTGCGGAACGGTTTCTTGCGGATCACGATGCTCCCGTCGGGCGTGCGGACAGCCATGGCTATGGCCGAGGGACTGCGCATCATGACCCCCTCGATGATCGCCTGTCCGCCGACCGCGAGGTCGAGCTCGCCAGGATCGGGAGTCGTATCAGACCCGTCGGGGACCGGGACTGCAGAGGCGGGTTCGGTCATGGTCATCCCTCCACACTGATGGGGCATCCTGGCGGCAAGCTGACGTCGAGCCCGCCGGGCAGCAACGCGACCTCACCGGAGGAAACGCAAAGAGGGTATCGGGGATTCATGACGCCCGATACCCTCGCAAGTATCCGCACCGTCCCGGCGCGGGCCAGCGGTGCTAACCAGGTTTCTTGCCGTAAGAAGTGCCCTCGTACCGTTTACGGAAACGCTCCACACGACCGGCAGTGTCGACGATCTTCTGCTGGCCGGTGAAGAAAGGATGGCACTCCGAGCAGATCTCGACGCTCAGCTTCGCCTTGGTCGAACGTGTATGGATCACATTCCCGCACAGGCAGGTGATCACGCAATCGATGTACTTCGGGTGGGTCTTCTTCTTCATTGTAGTTGCCCTGTTAAGAATGGCTCGGCCATTTCGTGAGGCCAAAATGAAATAAGGAACCGGCAGCGAGGCAAGAGATTTTTCGGCCCAGTCCTGTCAGGTATTCATCGCTGCGAGGAACTGACTGTTATCTTTAGTCTTACCCAACTTGTCGATAAGGAACTCCATGGCCTCGACCGGATTGTAATCGTGCAAGTACTTGCGCAACACCCAAACCTTGTTCAGGTCCTTCTTGTCCAGTAGCAGCTCTTCCTTGCGGGTTCCAGACTTGAAGATGTCGACGGCGGGGTAAATTCGTCGGTCGGCTATCTTGCGATCCAGGACCAACTCCATGTTGCCCGTACCTTTGAACTCTTCGAAGATCACCTCGTCCATGCGGCTGCCGGTTTCGATCAGCGCGGTGGCGATGATGGTCAGGGAAACGCCCTCCTCGAGGTTCCGAGCCGCGCCGAAGAACCGCTTGGGCGTCTGCAGGGCGTTGG
>CBDURX010000048.1:0-8679 GCA_965369485.1 uncultured bacterium
CGGCGATCCCCTCGAGAATGATCAGCTCGGTCATCATCTTGAGCATGGAGGCCGGCTGCCGGCGTACGTGCGGGTTCTTGGCCATGAGAACCTCGCCGGTGTCGGCGTCCATGACCAAGGCCGCGGCATAGCTGCCATCCAGGACCGGAGTGGCGACCGCGGGGGCGGTAACGGCCTGCTCGTCTGCGCGCAAGGTTCGGGAGATCGCTGGGAGGAGAACACAGGCTGCGAGAAGGGCCAGGAGATGTGCCCTGCAAAGCTCCTTCTTATTCATCTGGCTTTCCTTGTCAGAGGTGCTGTCGTGAAAGTTGCCCCTCAGGTTAGCCAGCCGGCACGGGCCGTGTCAAGGAGTGTGGGATTAAACCCGGGTCAACGCAGGCTAGCGCGGCGCTCCGATCAAAACGAACCCGGACCAGTAGGCCGGGTGGCGAAAGAGTTGGCGTCCCGACCGATCCCGGTAGGAGCGCAGCCAACTCTTGGCCTCCCGCAACGCATTGGCTTTGGATTGCGATAGTCCACCCCTTTCATCACGCTCATCCTCGACATGACCAGTCAGGTTCTCGTAGAAACGCCCCATGAGCAGGGCGGTCGCCTCGTCCTCCACCTGCCAAAGGCTGACCAGCATGCTGCGCGCGCCCACCTGCAGGAAAGCGTGCACGAGTCCGATGTAGCCCTCGCCACCGGCCTCGCGGCCCAGAGCGGTGCGGCAGCTGCTCAATACCACCAGGTCTGCGTCCAGCTGCCACTGGTGAACGATCTCCTGCAGGGTGAGCAACCCGTCGTAAATGGGAGCACCCGTCATGGCCGCTTCCAGAGGGTCGGGCAGGTCCACCCGCGAGAGGATCAGAGCCGATCGCTCGGGGCTCTGGTCGTCCACCAGGGCGTGAGTCGCCAGGTGGATGTAATCGTAATTCCGCAAGGCGCCGGTGGTGGCCATGCGCGTCATCTCCTGTTCCGTGGCCGCCGCCCCCAGCAAAATGGTCGCTCCGGGGAGCGAGGCTGCCACCCGCTGGACCTCCTCGCGCGTCCACGGCAGTCGGGGCAGGCCGTTCAGTGGTTCTGCCTTTCTGGGAGCCGACCGCAGGTTATGGAGCTGACGATACGGTTCGGCCTCCTGGCCACCGCCCCCGCCACCCGGATTCTTCGCACTCCCCTCCTTCCGTGCCATGGCCACACTGTGTGCAGTGCAGAAGGGTGGATCGCCCACCAGGAGCGCTTGCGGGTTCGCCGGCTTCCGGGTCCCATCGCATTTCTCCTGCAACCAGGCGTGGAGGGTGGCCGAGGGAGAGTAGGACACGGCAAATCGGTCGCCGACATAGGTCCCGGCCTCGTCCACGAAGGCCTCTACCGGAACGCCGAGGAGAAAACTCGAGGGGATCACGACCAGGTTCTCAACCCCCTCCAGGAACGGCAGCAGTGGCGCCAGCCACTGCCTCCAGAGCAGCTTGGCCTCTCCAGTGATGCGCGCCATGGCTGTCACACGGAAGGGCCAGGCTCCCGCTGTCTCGAGCATCGCGCGGAAATCGCTGGTGCGATCGGCGGGCGTCATTTCCGGTACATCGCTAAATGAGGGCGTCAGGCTGACCCAGTGAACTCGGCCGGAATTCCGGATGACGTAGCCCCAGGACGAGAACTGCTGCAGGTCCGTCTCCACGTTCAGCCATCCCACCAGGGCCGTCTTCCCGTCGAGGGCGGTTTGTACCCGCGGCAACGGATAGGCCCGGCCCTCGGTCACAGGGTAGCGGGCGGCGATCTCCTCCTCAAAAGCGCTCCATTGCGCCTCCGTGTCGAGCAAGTGGTTGCGCACATCCTGGAAGCGATGGCGGGTTGCGGCACTGCTGTCCCTGCGCGCCTCCATTTGCAAGGTGGCCAGTTGTGTCTCGAACTGGCTCAGAACATTCTGCAGAGAGTCCTCCCGTGCCTTTTCGGCCGAGCTGAGTGACCGCTGGCCGGCCGCCAGGAGCAGATCGAACAGGGAGCGGCCCAGGGCTCTTTCGGCTGCGGGCCAGGCCTCTTCCTCCTCGCCCTGGAGCAACAGCACGGCTGCCAGCTGAGAATAGGGCGAATCCTGGAACAGGGAGCGGGCAAAACCACGCCCGGCTCGCAAACGGGCAGTCTCGAAGATGGCGGTTGCCTCCAGGAGCCGTTCCCCGGCCTGGCAATGTTCGCCGCGCACCTGCAAGCAAAATGCGTAACTGGCTAGAGCCCAAGCGACGTAAGGGTGTCTCTCTCCCAGCAGATGGCGGTAAGTGGCAAGGGCCCGCTGGAGTAGATCCTCTGCCTCGTCGAGTCGTTCCAGGTGCGTGAGGACGACAGCGAGGCTGTGCTGGATGCCGGCGGTGTGCTGGTTGTCCTCGCCCAGGAGACGCTGCGTCATGGCCAACGCCTCGCGATAGATCTCCTCAGCCTCCTGGTATTTTTCCTGCAACTGGACGGCGTAGGCCAGATTGTGGAGCAGCCGGGCCATGTCCAGATCTTCACCCTGCTCACCTTGCAACCGTTCCTGCATGGCCACGGCCTGCCGCAAAATGGGTTCCGCTGCGGCATATTCCTCCCGGTCACACAGCAAGCCTGCCAGGTTGCTCAGGCTCCAGGCGATGTCGGAATGGTCCGGCGGCAGGAGCCGCCTGCGCATGGCGAGGGTTTTCCGGTAGATGCTCTCGGCCGCTTCCAGATCGCCCTTGCGCTTCAGCAACACGCCCAGGGCGTTCAGGTTGTGAGCCACCTTGGGATGCTCCTCCCCCAACAGCTGCCGGTGCAGGACCAGGGATTGTCTGAACAGTGGCTCCGCCGCCGCGAAGTCGCCCTGACCCATCAGGACGGCGGCCAGGTCGTAGAGATACTTGGCCGTGTCCAGGTGCACATCGCCCAGCGTCTGCCGGGCTATGCTCAGCGCTTCGCGTAGCAGTGGCTCGGCGTCGCGGTAACTTCCTTTCCGGTACTGGAGCCTGGCCAACTCCTTGAGATCGTCGGCCACGACGGGGTGGAGCTCGCCGAGGGCGGCGCGGTGGTGTTGCAACGCCTCGCGCACCAAGTTTTCAGCGGCGACGAGGTCGTTCTGGCGCAGGCGGCACCCGGCAAGCCGGATCATCCCGTCGGCCGACTCGGGATGATCCGGGCCCAGATACTGCCCGAGTGTGGCGACGTGCTGTGCGGCCAGATCGGCGGCACTGACGACGTTCCCGGCCTCGAGCATCACCTCGATCTGCGCCGGAGCAGCATCCGCCGCGGCCATCTCCTGGCGAGCCTGCTCGGGCAGGACCACCACCTCAGCGAGAGTGGAGACGAGACGCTCGGCGTCTGCGACCTGCCAATGCCGCACCTGGGGTTCCCGGCCGAGGGAGTCAAGCAGTGCACGAGCCAGCGTCAGGGCTCGAGAGTAATGCCCCTCTCCTCGCCAGGCCAAGATCCGCTCCGCGGTGGAATCGGCTTCAGCAGCCACCTCGGTGTCGGCCGCGGCGACATCTACACGGATGTGGTTGGTAAAATTCGAGAGGGCCAGGCAGAGAAAAACCAACAACGTTGGAATCCTGGCGTTGCCACAGGATAGGACCCCGGACGACCGGGAAATGAAGAGAACCATGCAACGGTTGACGGCCTCACCTCGTCTCAATCGTGCTCCGTCCCCTGGAGGAATAGCTGGGCACGCGCTCCGATCTCCCCCGGTTCCACGGCCAGAATCCTCAGCAGGGAGTCGGCGCGGGCAGTTGGCCCGGCGTTGCGCAAGGCGACGAAAAGGGTCCAGCGGGCCTCGCTCCCCCACGGATCGGGGAGATTGCCCGTGGCCTCGGTAGCCAGGAGATCAGCCGCTTGCTCGTACCGACCCCGGTAGGCCAGGGCGCTGCCCAGGTAAAGCTTACGAACCGTCTCGAACGGGCCGCTCGCCTCCGCCCGGTCCAGCAGGGAGACGGCGCGGCGAAAGTCGCCGGCGCCATAGGCCTCGAGACCGGCGGTGAGATCATCACCGGGCAGGGCGTCGTCAACCGCGCGGAACTGCAGGTCGTCGCCGTAAGCAGGCAACCGGCGCAGCAGGTCATCACCCGACCCCGGGTCGAGCCGGGGCAAGATCAGCACGAAGGCTACCACAGCTGCCGCCACGAAGCCCGAGACCAGACGGATTCTCGGTCGCCCGAACGCCCCCCGCAACCGCTCCCATACTTCCGTACGAATCACGGCGGGATACTCCGCACCCCTACCCGCACCAGTGGTCCTGCCGGCCGCTCGGGCAACCGGCTCGATGGCGAGTTCGCCCGTGGGTGAGAGTCGCAATCTCCGGGTGGCGCGCAGGCGCTCCTGGGCGGCCACCATCTCCTGGAACACACTTTCCAGGATCGGCTCGGCGGCCAGTCGCTCCAGCAGCGTCTCTTTCTCCGCCGACGGCAAGAGGTCGTGGAGTAGATCCAGGCAGAGGTCCTCGTCCCGTCGCGGGACGTACCCGGCGTTCTCCACCCCGGTCGGTTTCCGCTCGTTCATGTCGCTGCTCCATTGCATCCGGATCTATTTCCGAAAGTAGCACGGCGGCCATGGCGCCGCACACCTGAAACGATCAAGCCCGTTGACCAAGACCGATGACCCAGACTGATTACCCAGACGATGGTCTCGAGACCTCGACCTTCTCCAGGCGAAACGTTCGCCAGAGCGCGACGAACGTGCCCGGGGGCATGTCCTGGGGCCGGTACCCTTTGCCTGCCATGCAAGCGCGGACCGCCTCCCGCGCCCGCTGCAGGATCACGTCCACATGGCTCGGCTCAAGTCCGACTTCCGGGTGGGTCGCAATCTCCTTGCTGGGCATATCCAGAAAGACTCTGAACAGCCAGACCTGCCGCGAGCGTGGCTGCAATTCCTCCGCGCAGATCTGCAACGCCTCCACGAATTCCCTGCGTTCCACGCGCAGGCTGGGCCGGTCCGCCGTGCCCCTCGTTGTAGCGTCCCGGACGGCTGTGTTCGCCGTTCGCGTACGGTCCGGTCCAGAAACGATAAAATCCGGATCCTCCACCGGGTCGTGCAGCAATTGGCGGCCCTTGTACCGCATCAGGTCCATCAAGCCGTTCCTGGCCACCGTCGCCAGGAAACTGGTGATCTCGCCAGGGCTGCGATCCGTGAGGTCCCACGTTCCTTGTTCGCTCTTCTGGAGCAAATCCAACGATTTTTGTGCGGCGATGTCCTCGAGGTCTGCCGTCTCAACACCACCCAGCCGGATGCTTTGGTATTGCAAGTATCTGAAAATAGAGGAGTTGAGGAGCAACCACGCCTCGCCGCGGGCCGCGTCTTTTGGCGCTGCGTCGGCGTCGTCCTGCAGGCTCTGGCAGAGTTCCCGCAGCCGGACAGGCCAGTTGGCTTGGTAGCTAGGCAGGTCGGATCTGGTCAAGGAATCTTCCCTCGGGATACGTTTGCCATGCGACGGCCATACGGATTTTTCACCGGCCGCAGTCGGATATCTTACGCGCCGCTACAACATGAGTTTACTGCATGGAACAGTGTTGGACAACGAAGGTTAAGACCAACGCCGGGACTTGTCAGCAGGGATTCGCCAGCGTAGTCTTGCGCCGCAACGTGTAAAGTGAAAACGGAACGAGGTGAAGTGACAGATGAAACCGTCGTGTCGTGCGCTTGTGTTGTTACTTGCGCTTGCGAGCCTGGTTCTGGCGAGCAGTGGTTGCAGTGACAAACCGACCCCGAGCCGCGAGGTCGTCTCTTACGATCTCACACCGTACTTGAAATCAAGCCTCCAGATCGACGCTGTATTCGACCCCGGCGTTCCCGGGTGCCGTCACCTGATCGGGGAGGGTTGGCACGCACCGACGGCCAGGCCCGGGGGCATTGCCCACGCCTGGACCCGAGGAACACGGGCGACCTTCAAGCTACCAGTCGCCCGCCCCGCAGCCGGACACATCCTCGTGCACGGATACGGCCTTGACGATGGGAAAGGGCCACGCACGCTCCGCATGATCGTCAACGGCCACGACCTGGGTCGTCAGACTCTGCCACCAGCTCTGGGATTGCTCTCATTCGCAGTCCCCCGCGATGTGCTGAGGGCAAACGAGAATTCCGTGGAACTCGTCACCGAACGGCTGGTGCGTCCAGCTGACGTCATGGTATCACGGGACCGACGAGGACTGGGGGTTTTCGTGGACTACATCCAGCTTCTCCCCACCACGGACGAGGACCACGCCAAGACGAGCTCACCTTATGCCACGATCGAGTTGGCTGGACTCGACGCCGAGCGGTCGCTACGGCTGCCGCTGGTTCAACCGGGGGGCGCCAGATTTCATCTCAGGTGGTCCGCCACCGCCAGCGCAGCCGGCAACCAACTGGTTCTGTCGGTAACCTGCGCCGGGAACGATGGGCCAAACTTCACGGCTGCCCTCACCCTCGAGGAAGGGCATGGTGAACACGCCTGGGACCTGCCCGTAGATCTACCTCCCAAGCCCGTCCTGACCCTGCGATTGCAGGGGCCCCGCGGCAGTGAACCATCCGGCCAAGTGGTTTTCACGGAAGCATCTCTGCAGTGGGAATACCGGCCCCTGAATGTCGTGTTGATCATCGTTGACACGCTCCGTCCAGATTACCTGGGATGTTATGGAGACACGCGAGGCCGCAGCCCCAACATCGACCGTTTGGCCACAGACGGTATCCTGTTCGAGAACGCCTTCACCCACTCGCCGATCACGGGACCCAGTCACGCCGCACTGTTCACATCTCGGTACTCCTCGGAAACCGGCGTGCTGAACAATGGCACGCACAGCCTCTCCCCTCACCAGCCTCTGCTGGCAGAAATCCTGCAAGAACACGGATATCGCACGGGCGCCGCCATCAGCCTGCCACCCTTGACCCACAAGCTCGGTTTTGGTCGTGGATTCGCGGTCTATAGCGACAGTGTCGGTGCCGCCCTGATGATCACCGCCGAATCCCTTCTGCCACGGGCCCTGACGGTCCTGTCGGATCTGCGACCGCCCTTCTTCTGGTGGACTCACCTTTGCGACCCCCACGCACCTTACAATGCCCACGGTCTGGTCCAGCGGACCGCAGACCTGTATGTGAACGGGAATATTCTGGCAACGCTCCCCACCAGCTCGTTCAGGATCCAGAGTTTCGACCTCGACCTTGGCACAGGCCGGACCGCAATACGCCTGGAGTCAAGCGACGCTTTCCGGGTTCGCCAGTTCCTCGTGAAGGGCAAGGACGGTCAGCACCCGTCGTTCTCACCCAGTGTTCTGCCCACCGAGCCAGTCGAGTCGTTCACGGCCGAGATCGGCGCCGACGGATCCCGCCAGGTCAGTCTCGTCCTGGGGTTATCGGACTTCATCGCGGACCATGATGAACTCGATGAGCGGTACAGCCGGGAGGTGGCCTACGTGGACGAGCACCTGGGAGCCCTTCTGGACACCTTGGATACACGCGGCTGGTACGACGAGAGTTTGATCGTTTTTACCTCCGACCACGGCGAGGCACTGGGGGAAAAAGGACACATCGGCCATGTACACTCCCTGTACGATCCATTGCTCCGGGTGCCTCTGATCATCAAACCGCCCCGGTCGACCTTCGCACAGGCTGGCCAGCGTCGCACCGATCTGGCGAGGCTGGTCGATATCACACCCACCATCCTGGCAATGCTGGATATTTCCCTCCCCGCGATGGCCCGCGGCCGCGACCTCCTGGCTAGGAGAACCGCGGAGTTCACCACATTTCACTTCTGCGAGACACACGCACCCCAAGCCCATCACACTCTCTATGGACTGCGCGATTCCACCCACAAAGTCATTTTCTCTCCCGACACGGACCGCTACGAGCTTTACGATCTGGTGCAAGACCCACGGGAAACCCACGACCTGAACACGGAAGACGAACCTCTGGGTCGAACGTGGCGCCGCCAGCTAGCCGAGATCAGAGCAGACCTCAGGACCCGTGCCGAGGGCGAAGCAGACGTTGCGATCGACGAGGACACGCAGCGTCAGTTGAGAGCGCTGGGGTATTGATTATGTACTGCTTCACCCACACTCCCGCGTCGGGGAACACGACCTCACTGATCTCGACGAACTGGGTCAGGCTGTCCAGACAGGCCGTGTAATTCGCCTTCCACTGGCAATGCTGTCGATAGCCCGGTGACAGCCAGGGTGAATCGTCCGTGAGACAGAGAGCGACGACCAAACACTCCGGGTTCTCGCGCGCCCAGGCGAGCAGGCTTTTCCGATATGCCGGTACTGCTCGTGGATCGATGCCGTGGCGTGTCTTCGCGAGGGGAGAGGGCAGATCGAAACGGATCTCCTTACAGTCGGCATGGCCAGCTTGCAGCCAGAGTAACCGTAACCAACTCGGGCTGAGCTCATTGAAACCACCGAAAATGCGGCAAGACTCGACATCGGTAAAAATGGACCGCAAGTGGTTGGAAACAGGAGCCAATGACGTGAGGGCGTCGGGATATATCCTTTGCAGGAAACGCGCCGTCAGCGGCACGTTCACGTAACATGCCGCTCCCACTACCACCACCACGACCAGAGATACCACCAGGTGTTTGTACTTGGTCCTCTCGGCCAGGAATTGCAATAGCGACATGGCGCCCTGTCCAGCCGGAATCACCATGAGTCCGGCCGCCACCACGAGTGTACGGCTCAGGAGATAGGCGTGCAGGCTCAACGCCAGGAGGGTGAAAACGAGGTACAGCCCCACGGCATATCCCCA
>CBDURX010000049.1:0-8666 GCA_965369485.1 uncultured bacterium
ATGGACGCTCAGATCCAGGAAATCCGTAATCTCATCCCCGAGGCCGAGGAGGATCCCTACGGCCTCGCGGAGCCCGACAGCATCTGAGCTACCGGGCGCTCATCATCTCGATCACACTCTTCAGTCCATCCAGACCATCACGGGTGAACCGAAACCCTGCCTCCATCTTCTTGGCACTGGGCGCCCGCTCGAATCCGGAGACGTTCTGTATGGCGTCCACGTCGATCAGGGGGTAACTGGTGCCGTAGACTCCGTTGAGGGCCTCCAGGAACCAGTTCGCCACCTGAGCATTCCCCTTCTCACTGGGGTGCACGCCATCCAGGGTGAAAGCGCTGTACATGTTCTGCTCGCCGGTTCCCGCGATGGGATCGACCTGCCAGGGGAAGGCCACGTTCAGCTCATCGACGTTGGGATTGTTGGGCAAAGTCAGGAACCCGGCGTTGACGTCCACGAAGGCCCACCCTCGCCCTGTCACCTCTGCCGCGATGAAGGCGTTGTAATCGTCGATGGTGTTGTTGATGAGCTCCACCTCGGCGAACGTCAAGGTCGCATATGGTGGAATGGTGTCGCAAGGCGTGCCCGGATCGAACTGGCAGCTGATCAGAAAGCACTGGATGCATTCACTGATGGGGGCGGTCAGCAGAACCAGCTCTACCGAGTCGGCGTGGGACGTGGAATTTATATCCTCCTCCATGACCCACCGGTTGAAGGGGTTTGAACCGGTGCTGAAGAACCTGGTGTAGGGAATCGCCGTGATGGGAGGAATGTTGGCGATGGCCACCGCCAGCGGTTCCAACGCCTCGATGCAGTCGCACATCTCGATGAAGTCGGGTTCGAAATCCCCCACGGGTACGATGTAGCCTGGTGCCTGAGGATCGTCACTCTGGGGTGAGCCGCTGAGGGCGCCGCCCAGGATCTCGTTGTTGCCGCTCCAGGCGGTGATGAAGTCCGGCCGGATCCGCTCCAGCTCTTCCATGGCGGTCCCCCCGCTGGGTAGACCCGACCCATCCGCCTTGTTGCGGAGGATGAGATCGAAAAAGGGGTTGCCCACCTCGTCTGCCAAGTGAGTAGTCAAGATTTGATGGGTCGTGGCCCCCGGGACGCCCAGGTTGTCATAGGGCAGCGGATAGGAGATATTCAGGGCCAAGTCCAGGGGATTCTGAGTCGGCAGGGGATCGCGCGTGATGTCCCCACTCTCATCCACGAAGAGAGGCGTCATGCCCGACTCCGACCCCAGACCGGGGGAGTCGATAAGAGGCATCTGCGCGGCCCGGTTCGTGATCACCTGGGACAGGTGGTTGGGGAAGCTGGAGAATTGACCGGCCTTCTCCAGACCACCGCCCATGAACCCGGCGGTGAGACTGTTTCCTATGGAACCCAGGTGAGTGAGCTGGACGGTCTGCTCGTCCCGCACGGGTGGCTTTTCCGTATCGAGCTCGCAACCCAGATTGCCCAGTCCGAGCACCAGGATAAGTGCCATTCCCACCAGTAGTGGTCGACGCGGCATCATATCGACCCTCCTCCCATTTCAGGTCCCGAGATTTTCTCATGCATAGTTCAGCGGCTGCAGTATACCTACTCTGCCGTCCCGCTGAAAGCCAATTCCTGCCCCATCTCCTGCAAAATAAAAACAGCCCGTACGGCGACCGCCGGAGAGACATCGGATTCTGTGACCTGGACGCCGAGGTCAGAATGTTTTGACACTCCGCGATCAACCCTTTGTTGACAACACGGTAGTGATAGGCATAGCCTCGGGCAACTAGCTTGGGCAGGCGCCTCCCGGCGCCATGAAGGAAGGAGTGGTATGCAGACCAACGGATGCCAAGGGCCGCACGTGTGTCTTCGCAGGAGGCTATCGCTGAAGCTCATAGCTGCCTCCCTGGCCCTCTTGGGGATCTCACTCCTGGCCGCTCCAGCTGGGTGGGCCATCAATTTGAACTTCGGCCAAGTGTTCGGCAGCTTCAACACGACGGTTTCCTGGGGCACTACAATACGTGTCAGCGATCGTGATATGTCCATCATCGGCACAGAGAATGGCGGCACGGCTCATTCCGTGAATGGCGACGATGGCAATCTCAATTACAACTCGGGAGACTTCGTCGCCAACACGATGAAGTTTACACACGAGCTACTGCTCAACTGGGAAAACTGGAGCGTTTTCAGCCGCGCATTCTGGTTTCGCGATTTCGAGGCGATGGACGGGACGACCCGCCGCACCGAATTGACCAACGAGGCCAAGAACGAGATCGGTGCGCAGTTCACGCTTCTCGATGCCTATCTCGCCGCGAATTTCCAGCCCGGCAACACGCTTCTGACCTTGCGCGCCGGGAACCAGGTTCTGAACTGGGGCGAGAGCACTTTTATCCAGAACGGCATCAACAGCATGAGTGCCGTGGACGTGGCCCTGCTGCGGGTGCCCGGCTCGGAGCTGCGGGAAGCCCTCAAGGCCACGCCCATGATCCAAGCCAGCTGGAACCTGAGCCAGCGCTTCACCCTGGAGGGGTTCTACCCCTTCCAGTGGCATCACACCGAGATCGAACCCCTCGGCACCTTCTTCTCCACCAACGACCTCGCCAGCCCCGGGGCCCAGCGGGTGCTTCTGGGCTTCGGCCGACCCGGGATCTCCGACACCGAGATCAACACGGGCGTCGGTGCGCCGGTGGGGGTGGACGTTTTCCGCGCAGGCGATAAGGACGCCCGCGATGGAGGGGAATTCGGCATTTCCCTGCGGTGGTTCGAACCCAAGCTGAACGACATCGAGTTCGGCTTCTACTTCACGCGCCTGCACAGCCGTCTGCCGTTGATCAGCGGCTGGACAGGTCTGCTACAAGAGGGCTTAGGTGCGGGTAATTACGCCGCCACGGCCAACTACTTCCGGGAATTTCCGGATGAGATCAACACCTACGGGTTCAGCTTCAACACCGTGTTGCCCAAGCTCGGCTTCCTCAGCGGCACTGCTCTACAGGGTGAAGTCAGCCACAAGACCAATCAGCCGTTACAGGTGGACGACGTCGAGCTGCTCTTCGCAGCGTTGTCGCCCCTGGATCCGTTCATCGGCTTTGCAGATCCTGACGTGGGATTCAAGCTGAGCCAGCTCGCCGGCGGAACGCCGTTCGATTTCAACGAATACATCAGCGGCTTCCGCCGCAAGGACGTGACACAAGCTCAGGCCACCATCACCCAGGTGCTCGGTCCCGGCCTGGGGGCGAATCGGTGGGTCTTCCTCGGCGAGATCGGCGCCCTCTGGGTGCATGACATGGAAGACAAGGACGTGCTCCGTTACGAGGGACCCGGGACCTACACCAGCGCCACCGACTGGTTCACCGCGGCCGGCATACAACCGGCCACGGAGACGGCCGGATTCGCCGATGATTTCAGCTGGGGATACCGGCTGGTGCTGAAACCCGATTTCGACAACGTCATCGGCTCGGTGAACCTGACGCCAGCCTTGGTGTGGTTTCACGATGTCAAGGGCACTTCCCCCACACCGATTCTCAACTTCGTCGAGGGGCGCAAGAGCATCACCGCGGTCCTGGGAGCGAGCTACTTGATTTCTTGGGGGGTCAAGCTGAGCTACACGAATTCCTTCGGCGGTAGCCGATACAATCTGGTCAACGACCGCGACTTCTTCTCGGCGACGATCAGTTATGCCTTCTGAGCAATCGTCAACGAGGGAACAACCCGACAAGGGAATCCGGAGACCGAGGAGAGGGGATACCATGAGCAAGACTCGAATATTCTGGCCGAGCTACTCTGTGCTGCTGATCACGTGCTTGTTGGCCACCGCAGCCCTCGCCGGTGTGTCGCCCGAGGAGGCAGCCAAGCTCGACAGCGAGCTCACCCCGCTGGGCGCCATCCGGTCCGGCAACGAAGACGGGACCATCCCACCCTGGGAGGGCGGCATCACCACCGCCCCGGCGGGATTCGAGCCCGGCATGTTCCATCCAGATCCCTTCCCAGGTGATGAGGTCCTCTTCACCATCACGGCGGAGAACGTGGACCAGTACCAGGACAAGCTCTCTCCAGGGCAAGTGGCGATGCTGCAGCGCTATCCCGACAGTTGGCGGATGCCCGTCTACCCCACGCGACGCAGTGCTTCCTACCCGGATTTCGTCTACGAGGCCAGCAAGGAGAACGCGGTTACGGCCAGCTTGATCGAGTCCGGTAACGGCGTGCAGAACGCGCGGGTGACTTCTCCCTTCCCGATGCCACAGAACGGTCTGGAATGTATCTGGAATCACACCATGCGGTATCGCGGCGGAAGCATTTACCACATCATCGGTCAGGCCACACCCACGCCTGGTGGTAAATACACCATGGTCACCATGGAGGAAAAGGTTCTGTTCCCCTACAACGATCCGGAGGCCAGCACCGAGACCATCGGGAACCGGTTGATCTACTTCCTGCAGACGGTCAGTGCCCCGGCGCGCCTGGCGGGCAACATCCTCCTGGTTCACGATACGCTCAACCAGGTGGTAGAACCCAGGAAGGCCTGGGTGTACAATCCGGGGCAACGGCGCGTGCGTCGCGCCCCCAACATTGCCTACGACAACCCGGGCACGGCTTCCGACGCCCAACGCACCAGCGATAATCTCGACATGTTCAACGGCGCGCCCGACCGCTACGACTGGGAACTGGTGGGACGCCGGGAGATTTACGTCCCCTACAACAGCTACATGGTGCACAGCGACGAGCTGAAGTATAAAGACATCCTGCAACCCGGCCATCTTAACCCCGATTACCTGCGGTACGAACTGCACCGGGTGTGGATTGTCGATGCCAGGGTCAAGGAAGGCACCAGCCACATCTACGCCCGCCGCACCTTCTACTTCGACGAGGACAGCTGGCAGGCTCTGCTCGTCGATCAGTACGACGGTCGCGGAGAGATCTGGCGTGTGTCCAATGCGTATTGCATCAACTACTACGAGGTGCCCATGGTCTGGGATACGCTCCAGGTGCATTACGACCTGCAGAACGGACGGTACCTGACCTACGGCCTGAACAACGAGGGGAAGGTCGAACGTATAGGTCTAGAGCTGTCCGTCAGTGAATACAACCCCAGCGCTCTGCGCCAGATGGGGCGGCGGTAGTATTGAACCCACTCATTTCCGGCGCCGGGCCGGCAGTTACCGGTCTGGCGCTGTATTCTTGCCGAGGAATCGCAGATTTGCACAGGCACGAAGAATTTTGGATTGACGGATCACACGGTCTTGGCCACCGACTGCTTTGCCTGCTGATCCTGCCAACCCTGCTGTTCCTGCTGACCCTTCTGACAAGTAGCGGCAGTCTTCTGGCACAAGAGGAAGCTGAGCAGGAGTGGGCCTTCCAGGCCGACAAGGCCGCCAGCTCGCTGCTGGTGGATGTGAGCAGTGCCGGCCAGCTCGCCATCGCCGTGGGCGAGCGGGGTCATGTGCTGGTCTCTACCGACGGCGGCCGCAAGTGGAGACAGGCCGAGGTCCCCACCCGCCGCATGCTCTGCGCCGTGTTCGTCCTGGACGAAGAACATGTCTGGGTCGCCGGACACGACGCTATCATCCTGTTCAGCAGCGACGGTGGCCTGAGCTGGTCCCGGCAGTACTTCGCGCCGGAAGAAGAGGCGCCCCTTTTCGACATCTGGTTCGAGAACCCCCGTCATGGCATCGCCATTGGAGCCTACGGCCTCTTCCTGGAGACCTTCGATGGTGGGCAAACCTGGCAATCCCGCTATCTCAGCGAAGAAGACCCCCATCTCTTCGCCATCACGGAGACGCCACAGCATGTTCTCTACATCGCCGGAGAGTTCGGCACGATCCTGCGCTCCAGCAACCTGGGGCAGAGCTGGCAAAGCTGCTCTTCCCCCTACGAGGGCACCTTATTCGGCGCCCTGGCTCTGCAGGACGAGTCGGTACTGGTCTTCGGCCTACGGGGCAATCTCTACCGGTCCAGTGACACCGGACAACATTGGCGACGGCTTACGACCGGAACCAACGCCGCCCTGCTGGGCGGTACCCAGCTTGCCGACGGCACGGTGATGATCGTGGGCCTGAGCGGTTGCATTCTCACCAGCGATGACGGCGCCGAGAGTTTCCGCCTGGCCAGCCGGCCAGAGCGTACCGCGATGGCCGTGATTCACCAGTTGAACCGAGGCAGCCTGGTGATCCTGGGAGAGGACGGCCTCGTCAAGTGGGACGAGCTGTCCCTCGAGTGAACGGATCTCCAACCAGGAAGAACACTGTTTCTAGAGCACTGTCTCTAGCCCGAAAGAGCGCTGCACCCCATGTCAGTAAGAATCGTCGCCTCGATCGAATCAGTGGTCTTCGGCCATCGTAAGCTGATTCTCGCCTTCTGTGGTGTCATCACCCTGTTCCTGGGCTACGAAGCTTTCAAGCTTCACATCGACGCGGGCTTCGAGAAACTGCTGCCCCTGAAGCACGAGTACATTCAGACCTTCCTGAAGCACAAGGACGAATTCGGTGGTGCCAACCGGCTGCTCATCGCCGTACGAGCCGAAGAAGGAGACATCTTCACACCGAAGTTCTTCGACACCCTGAAAAAGGTCACCGATGCCGTCTTCTTCCTGCCCGGTGTCAATCGCAGTACCGTACAGTCGATCTACACGCCGAACGTGCGCTTCATCGAGATCGTGGAGGGTGGATTCACGGGGGGCAACGTCATCCCGGCCGATTTCCGCCCCACACCGGAACGCATGGCCGAGGTACGCGAGAACATTCTCAAATCGGGAACCGTAGGCCGTCTGGTCGCCAACGACTTCACCGTCGCCATGGTTACCGCCCAGCTCGTGGAGATCGACCCCGCCACGGGCGAGCACTTGGACTACCTGCGTGTCGCCGAGCTCCTGGAGAGCGAGATCCGCGACATCTACCAGGGCGACGGGATCGACATTCATATCATCGGGTTTGCGAAGGTCATGGGTGACATCGCCGATGGCGCTACGGGAGTTGTCCTGTTTTTCGGCATCGCGTTCATCATCTCGGCAATCCTGGTCTACTACTTCACGCGCTCGGTGCGCCTGACGATCCTGGGCCTCCTGTGCTCTCTCATCGCCGTCATCTGGAACCTCGGTCTGGTGACGCTGCTGGGCTTCGGATTGGATCCCATGTCCCTGCTGGTGCCGTTTCTGATCTTCGCCATCGGGATCTCGCACGGCATCCAGATGGTCAACGCCGTGCGCGCGGAATTCCTGCTCGGGCATGACATTCTGACCGCCGCCCGGAACGCGTTCCGGCGTCTGCTCATCCCCGGCGGTGTGGCGCTGATAAGCGACACGATAGGCTTTCTGACGATCATGCTCATCGGTATCCGCACCATCCAGGAGCTGGCCATCACGGCGAGCCTCGGTGTGATGATCATCATCATCACCAATTTACTCATACTCCCCTTGATGTTGAGTTATCTCGATCTCGGAGAGAATTATCGCGTGCACCTGCAAAATGTCGATAAGCGGCGGGGAGGCATCTGGGCAACCTTGGGTAGGATCACCGAGCCGCGAGTAGCGTCGTTCGCCATCCTCATTGCCTTACTGCTCGGTGTTTTCGGCTACTACGAAGGACGCCACCTCCAGATAGGCGACATTCACAGGGGTGTACCCGAACTCAGGCCGACGTCCCGGTACAACCAGGATACAGCCACCATCACCGAGAATTTCAGCATCGGCCTGGACATCATTACCACCATCGTCGAGACCACTCCGGACGCCTGTGTGGACCAACACATCATGGACACCATCGACGAGTTCGAGTGGGAAATCGCCAACGTTCCAGGGGTCCAGTCGACCATCTCCCTGCCGCACGTGGCCAAGATCATCAACGCCGGTTGGAACGAGGGGAATCTCAAGTGGCGCGTGCTACCCCGCAACCCGGCTTCGCTGTCCCAAGCTGTCAGCCCGGTCGAGACAGGGACCGGCCTTCTGAACAGTGACTGCAGCGTTATGCCCGTGATGATTTTCCTGGAAGATCACAAGGCCGCGACCATCGAGAGAGTGGTTGCGGCGGTGAAGAGTTTCGCCCTGGAGCACGATTCCGAGCGTTATACTTTCCGCCTCGCCACCGGCAACGTGGGCGTGATGGCGGCTACGAACGAGGTGGTCAAGGCCGCACAGATCAGAATATTGCTATACATCTACGCTGCCGTCATCCTCCTGTCCCTGGTGACCTTCCGCTCCTGGCGAGCGTCGCTTTGCATCATCTTGCCCCTCAGTCTCGTCTCACTCCTGGCCTATGCACTGATGAGCCTGCTGGGGATAGGCCTGAAGACCTCGACCCTGCCGGTTGCGGCCTTGGGCGTAGGCATCGGCGTGGATTATGGCATCTACATCTTCAGCCGCTTGAAGGGGTATCTGGACGAGGGCATACCGCTGCAGACGGCATACTTGCAAACACTGCGTGACACGGGCAGTGCCGTGGTGCTCACCGGCCTCACCCTCGCTATCGGCGTCAGCACCTGGATCTTCTCGGCCTTGCAATTCCAGGCCGACATGGGGATCCTGCTCACCTTCATCTTCCTGGCCAACATGCTGGGAGCCATCCTGTTGTTGCCGGCGCTGGCGGTTTTCATCATGCGTGGTGGACGCCGACCGACAACCACCGACTGATTCCCCGACCACCGACCGACACCTGGTCACTGATAAAAAAGCCCGGCTGCCTTGTCATCATCGACTCGGCAACCGG
>CBDURX010000050.1:0-8589 GCA_965369485.1 uncultured bacterium
TATGGCAGCTGTTCCCATCTTTTTTTCTCGTAACCTTCCTTTCCTTGCTCCTGGTGACCGCCTACGCCTCTCGTTCGTTGCGGCAGTTCTACCTGGACCAAACTGCACAGGACCTGCGTGCTCGCGCTTTGTTGTGGGAAAGCCTCGTGGCTGGACTCATCGCCGCGGATGACCTCGAGGGTGTGCAAGATATCTGCGAACGACTCGGCGAGAGAACCGGTACTCGTTTGACCGTGATCCTGCCCTCCGGATCGGTCATAGCCGACAGCGACGAGGACCCACACCAGATGGACAATCATGCCGATCGGCCGGAGATCATCGCGGCTTTCCGCGGTGAGGCCGACAGTGCCGTCCGTTTCAGCTATACACTGCAACAGGAAATGATGTATGTCGCCGTTCCGGAACAGGAGACCCGGCAGCCTGGTTCTGTAGTGCGCACGTCCCTCCCTCTGGCGGCGATCAGCTCGGCTTTGCACGCGGTTTACGTCAGGATAGTGCTGGCCGGCCTCGTACTGACCCTCGTCGCGTCCGCCATCAGTTACGGCATATCCCGGCGCCTCAGCAGGTCGTTGAACTCTCTCCGCGAGGGCGCCGAACGCTACGCCAGGGGCGATCTCGGCCATCGCTTGCGAGCGCCCAACACGGAGGAGATCGGCGCCCTGGCCAACGCCATGAACACCATGGCCGCCCAACTGGACGACCGGATCAGGACGATCGAGCGCCAGCGCAACGAACTCGAGGCGGTGCTGGCCAGTATGGTCGAAGGCGTTTTGGCCGTCGACACCGAGGGGAACATTATCAGCCTGAACAGGGCTGCCGCCCGCTTGCTGGGTATCCAGCTAGATCGGGCCCTCGGCCGTAGTGTTCTGGAAATCGTGCGCAATCCGGAGCTGTTCGATTTCGTCAAATTCGCTCTGTCCGAAAATGCACCCCAGAACAGGCAACCAGTCGAGATGGAAATCGTCTTCCATGGCGACCAGGAATTGTTCCTGCAAGCTCACGCTTCCAGTCTGCACGGAGCGGCCGGCGAGAAGATCGGCGCCCTCGTGGTATTGAACGACGTGACCAGCTTGCGCCGCCTGGAGACCGTGCGCCGCGATTTCGTAGCCAATGTTTCTCATGAACTCCGCACTCCCATAACATCTGTGAAGGGGTTCGTGGAAACCCTCCTGGAAAATCCGCCCGACAATCCGCAAGAGCGCGAACGGTTCCTACGTATTGTGGCCACACACGCGGACCGGCTCAACGCCATCATCGAGGATCTACTCAGCCTATCCCGCATCGAACAAGAGACCGAAAACGCGGAAATTGTTCTGACCGCGGGCAAGGTCGCAGATGTCATCTTGTCTGCAGTGGACGCTTGTACTGCCAAGGCCGAGTCCCGCCGCATCAGCATCGAGCACACCTGTACTGGTGACACTGTGGCCTCCATCAACCCCCCCCTGCTCGAACAGGCCGTCGTCAATCTGATCGACAACGCCATCAAGTACAGCGATCCTGGCAGTGGTATCCAAGTGAAGTGCTCGACGGAAGAACACCGCGTTTCGATCGCCATCCACGACCAGGGATGTGGGATCGCGTCCGAGCATCTGCCTCGCCTCTTCGAACGGTTCTATCGCGTGGACAAGGCACGCAGTCGCAAGCTGGGAGGCACGGGCCTGGGGCTGGCCATCGTCAAGCATATCGTCCAGGCCCATGGCGGTGAGACTGCGGTGGAAAGCGCCCTGGGGCGGGGCAGCACCTTCACCATCCACCTGCCACAACATTGATTTTCCCAGATTTCACCCAGCGGCGTCTATACGGCTGCTGGAACGCGTTCCGGTGAATTGACATATTTTTAATATCCAATTTATAATTCGTTAACACGACACATGTAACTTGCTACCTCGACACAATCCATTGCCAACAACTATGCCGACAACCCGGTGACTAGAGTTGAACATGAGGCATCTCGCCAGAGAACTGAACAAGTTGAGAGAACGTCTTCTCACTCTCAGCGCCAAGGTAGAGGAGAGCCTCCACCGTGCTGTTCGAGCCGTGCAGGTTCGGGATGCCGACCTGGCAGAAAAGGTCATCACGGCCGAGCGCGAGATCGACAACATGGAAGTGGACGTGGAGGAGGACTGCCTCAAGATACTCGCTCTACACCAGCCTGTGGCCATCGACCTCCGCTTCATCATCGCTGTCCTGAAAATGAACAACGATCTCGAGAGGATCGGTGATCTCGCCGTCAACATCGCCCAGAGAGCGAAGTACCTGGCCGGAAAGAGCCCCGCCGACGTACCCATCGACCTGCCCGCCATGGCCGCGAAAGCGCAGACAATGCTGCGCCAGAGCCTCGATGCTGTGGTGAACATGGACACGGCGCTGGCCCGCGAGGTACTGAAAGCCGACGATGAGGTCGACCGGGAAAATCGCTACGTCCACGAGCAGGTCAAGAAGTGCATCGCCGAGGATCCCTCCTGCCTCGACGAGTTAATCCAGTTGCTGATCGTCTCGCGTCACATCGAGCGCGTAGCCGACCTGGCCACGAACATCGCCGAAGACGCCATTTACATGGTCGAGGGCGACATCGTGCGCCATAACCCACCTGCGGACAACGCATGATGGTCGCAGGGCAGTACATAGAAGCCGGCACTCGTCGTTCCGTGCCGGGCGATAGTACACCCCGCCACCTGCCAAGAGGTTCAAGGTGAACCACTTCATCCACAGGTACCTGGGTCAGCTCCCAGCATAAATCCTGATGTTGGGTCTCACGTTAACTCTACTGGCCTTGTCAGGTGGAACAGCACAGGCAGCGGACGAGAACATTGGTCCCATGCATTTCGGCGCCAAGAAGGACGCCGTCCCCGAGATTGAACGCAACAACGGCGACGAGGAAAAGATCCAGATCGCCTACCAGATCAAGATCTGAAACGATCACAATCAGAGGCGGCTCTCCAAGAATCAGGAGCCGTCTCGTTCTTTCCGACTCCGGTCGAACCTGTCGTCGGCTAGCTCTCTACCCGTGTCCTCATTACGATCCAATCCATCCAACCACCCGGATCTCTTGATCTCGAAGCAGTCGAAGCGCGGTGCGTAAGGCTTGATGTCCAGCAGCGGCGTACCGTCCAGAATGTCCACATCCGCAATGTGCAGGATGTTGTCCTCGATCCTCAACAAGCGGACGGCCGAGATACCGATGGGGTTGGGGCGGCAAGGCGCGCGGGTGGCGAACAGTCCGCGTTCGACTGTATCCAGGAAGGGGACAACTGTGGGGCGGTACGCAGAGGCGCGGTCGAACCAGTACAATAGCCAAACCCGTTCGAACCGCGCCAGATCCTGCAAGGCCGGGACATACGCGAACTCGAGTTCGACGCGCCCCTGCACCCCCTTGGCCACGGCGGGCTGGATCGGGGCGCCCTCGGGCGAGGTGAAGGGCGAATGGATGATGCCGATGGGCTCTAGCTTTATGGGTCCCCGTGCCATGGAGGGATCGTACCGGAGTATTGCGGCGGCGGCAAGGTGGCTGAATGGCTACAACAAGACGACAGATGCGTCACCTCGAGAACCGTTTCTTTCCCTTCACGACCGATCCGTCGCCATCTCGACCGATTCATCCTGCAGAAATCGGCGCTCCCGCCGGTCACGGGAGCGCCGTTCACGGAAGCGCCGCTCATCCCCAGAGGCGATCCACCACCGTCAGTCCTTGATCAGCTCCACGTCCCCACTGAAGGTGGAGACCTCGACGCTGGCAGAGCCGGAGCCGGTCTCGAAGTTCAGCTCCATGCCCGGCGCGTATTTGCTGGTGCGCTGGGCCTTGGGTCCGAAGTCGTTGTCGATGTCGCCGCTGAAGGTGGAGACCTCGAACTCCGCGTCGACCTTGGCTGGCAACCGCAGCACCACGTCACCGCTGTGACTGCTGAAGGAGTAGGAGCCGTCTTTTTCCAGCTCGCCACGGAACTCGACGTTGCCGGAGACGGAACTGGAATCGAAGCGACGGAACTTGCCACCCTCGACCGACACGTCGCCGCTGACCGTGGAGGCGTTCACGTCACCCCGCACCCCTGTGAGCTGGATGTCCCCACTGACGCTCTCGGCGGACACGTCCTCGCATTCCACCGTGAGCTCGATATCGCCGCTGACCGTCTCGGCTTTCACCTCGTCCAGCTTGCCACTTGCGGTCACATCGCCACTGACACTCTCCAGGGATAGTTTTCGTGTGACCTTCTCTGCCGTGATGTCCGCACTCACCGTGGAGACCTTGACGCGGCTGCCCTGGGGCAGGTTGATCACTAGATCACTGCCGTCGACATTCTTGGCGTTATGGGGCAACTTGACCACGATCTCGGCCCGGTCGCCGTCCACGTCGAACTCCAGCTTCTCGGTGCCCTTGCCCAGGGTGCCCTCGACGTGGATCTCCTTCTTGTTCCACCCCACCACGACGATGGACCCGGACACATTCTTGATGACCACGGTGCCGTCGGCTCGAGCCGGCTTCGAAACGTCGACCTTTTCTTGGGCTTGGGCCGTGCCAGCGCACAGCGCCAGCAGTAGATACAGGATCACGAAGGTGGAAAGAAAGGTGGTGAAAGTCGTCTTGGTCGTTCTCTTCATGACACTGCCTCCAGTGAATCGTTCGGATCTGCTAGATATGGACTGCCAGTTCGGTGGCCCGTCTCTGCAGATCGGCCTTGGTACGATAAGCGTTCTTCAACAGTCGGGTCAGGTAGGGGCTCTCTGGATACATGGCCCAGGCCACACGCAAGTCGGCGATGGCCAGATCGACGATGCGCTGCTGATGAGCTATGAGTCCCAGGGATTGTACCGTTTGGTTGTCTTCAGCCGGACCCAGATGGGAAATAGCCAGGCTCGTGACCGGCATGCATTCCAGTTCCAGGGCGTCCAGGACGGCATAGGACTCGCCCGTTTGCCATGTCCCGGACCCTTGCCCAGACCCCGGCCCAGGCCCTTGCTCCGTCCATTGCTCATCCGTGGCATCAGGCGTGACAGCGAGCTCGGATCCCCCATCGCCATCCCGCTGGAACAGGGCGGCCAGGAGAACCAGGGCCAGCACGGCGGCGACGGCCAGGGCTGGCCGCAGAGCCAGAATCGGCCGCTCCCGGAACGTGGGGCGCCACGCCGCCAGATGGCCCCACAGGCCAGGCTCGACCGCCGTGCCTCCCTCCACGATGGCCGCGGCGATCCCCGGCCAGAGGTCACGGGCCGGAGCCACCTCCTCGGGCAGTGCGGCAACCCGGTCGAGGAGACGGTGCAGTTGGATTAATTCCTCGCGCAATTCCGAGTTCTCCTCGAGATACGCCTCCAGGGTACGCCGCTGCTCCCGGCCCAGGGTGCCGTCCAGGTAATCGTGAAGGAGTTCGCGAGCCTGCTCATGATTCATTTCTCAGTGGCCTTTCGCCCCCGGCCGGCAGTGCCGGACTCGTCGTCTCGACCGCGGTCGGAGCCGCGCTGGGGAGTGTGATCGAGGGTTTCGTCCAGCGCCTGCCGCAACAGCCGCCGGGCCCGGTGCAATTGAGCCTTCACCGTCCCCACGGCGCTACCGGTCATCTCCGCGATCTCCTTGTGGGGATAACCCATGACATCGTGCAGGACGAAGGTCAGACGCGCGCCGATGGGCAGGTTCATGATGGCGCGATCGAGATCGATGGCATCCTCGGTCGCGGCCGGCGCAACCGTCATGTCACTCCCCGCAATCTTTCCCGTGCCTGTAACCGCTCCACCACGCATGTTCCATCCCGTCTCCATGGTATCCGGCAAAGGCATCATCCATCTGGCCCTTCTGGCCGCGGCCCGCCTATCCTCCATGACCACGTTCACCGCCAGGCGGCGCAGCCAGCCCGCGAACACGCCCCGCCCCGCATAGGAGCCCAACTTTTCCCAGGCTCTCACGAAGACGTCCTGGGTCAGACTCTCCGCCTGAACCGCATCGCCCACCAACCGCAAGCACAAGCCGTAGATCCAACCCACGTGCAGCCGGTAGAGTCCCTCGAAGGCCTGGACGTCGCCCTGCTGGGCGCGGCCGATCAGGGCCTCGGCAACGGGATCCTGGTAAGATTCCCTGCTCACCGCGTTACCACCACCTTCCGGCACCCCTCGGCCCGCGGAGGGAGCGGTGGTGCCCAGGGCGGAATCAGCAAAGGAGCCCTCACTGTAATTCATAGACGGTCCGGACCGAGGATTGGTTTGAACGTGCCTGTGAAATTGCATCTGACAGCGTGAAAGGGTCTATTTTTAAAGTTGATATTCATTTCCTTTGGCAGTGGCTTCGAAATTGTGTCTGCTCAACTCGTTGTGGGACAGCGTCTTCAGTCTCACAACCACGTTGACCGGTGCTCATATTGCTCATAAAACCGTATCTCGCGGCCTTGACATTCGAAACAATCATGCTAATAATAACTATTCGCAATAAGGAGTCGAACATGGCCCATCAAAAGCTTCGCCGAAACACCTTGCAGCGACAGGTCATCCTGGATGAGTTGTGCAAGCTCACCACTCATCCCACAGCCTCACAATTATACGAGACTGTTCAACAGCGGTTGCCCAAGATCAGCCTGGGCACGGTCTACCGGAACCTGGAGCTGCTGTCCAAGGTCAATCTCATCCAGAAATTGGAATATGGAGGCGCCGAGGCTCGCTTCGACGGCATGACCGATCACCACTATCACGTGCGCTGCACTAGCTGTGGTCGGATCGACGACATTCACGGCCTGCCGGCCAATCTCATCGACGAGGACGTCGGCAGTGACAGCGGCTTCGAGATCCTCGGCCATCGCCTGGAGTTCGTGGGACTCTGCCCGGACTGCCAGAGCTTGCAAGATCAAGAGAACGAGGAAATTCCCCGCGCGGCGGACGGCTAGGCCGAATACTGAAGACAGTTGCACCTTGACCGGCCACCAAGATCCCCCTGCGACCTGACAGTTTCTGTTCGTTGGTTCTTATGTTTACAGTCCCAAATCCCCAGGAGAATGCCATGAGTCAGCTAGGGACCAAGGAAGCCCCGGACTTTACTGCCACCGCCGTGATGGCCGACGGTTCGTTCAAGGATAACTTCAAGCTGTCGGACTATCGCGGCAAGTACGTCGTCCTGTTCTTCTACCCCCTGGACTTCACCTTCGTGTGCCCGTCCGAGATCCTCGCCTTCGACAAGGAGCTCGCCAAGTTCAAGGAGAAGAACACCGAGGTCATCGGTGTTTCCGTCGACTCCCACTTCACGCACTGGGCCTGGCGTGAAGTCCCGGTGGAGAAGGGCGGCATCGGCCAGGTCAGATTTCCCCTGGTCGCCGATCTGAAGAAAACGATCTCCAGCGACTACGGCGTGCTGCTGAATGACGAGGTGGCGCTGCGCGGTCTGTTCCTGATCGACAAGGAGGGTGTCATCCGCCACGCCGTGATCAACGACCTGTCGCTGGGCCGCAGCGTGGACGAGGCGCTGCGCATGGTGAGTGCCCTGCAGCACGTCGAGGAGCACGGCGAGGTCTGTCCGGCCAACTGGCACGAGGGTGAGGAAGCCATGAAGCCGACGGCCGAGGGTGTCGCCAAGTACCTGGCCAAGCACGCCAAGTAAGCTGTCAGGCGGACGATTCAATTCCCGACCGACGTGGGGACCGGCAATGGCCGGTCCCTTTCTGCGCCGGCTCTCACTCCAGATGAGCCCCATTCCTGAAGCGATTGGTGATCAGATGGATGATCTCGTCGGCACTGGACTCGATGGGCTTGTTGGTGACGTTGATGGTGGCGTACCGGCCCCGCCGGTAGATCTTCCGTACCTCCTCGATCTCGTCGAAGATACTGGCCGGTTCGGTGTAGAAGGACGGGCTCGTCATGCCCAGACCGCTCTGGCGCTTCTGGCGATGCAAGCGGAGTTGTTCGTAGTCGATGCGCAGGCCGATGATACGGCGCCGGTCCACACTCTTCAGCTCTTGGGGCACCGTAATACCCATCACGAGGGGGATGTTGGCCACCTTCCAGCCATGCATGGCAAGGTACATGCTCAGGGGAGTCTTGCCGGCGCGCGAGACACCGAGCAGCACGATCTCGGATTTGTGTAGATCTCGCAGGTTCTGGCCGTCGTCGTGAGCGATGGAAAACTCGATGGCCTCCACCCGCTCGAAATATGCCCGGTGCATCTTGTGGTACAGGCCGGGCTCGTTGATGGGATCCTGACCCAGCGACTCGGCCAGAGTCGATACCAGAGTACCCATCAGATCGACGGTCGCCACGCCCTTGTCGTGGCCCGACCGCATCAGTTCGCCACGCAAGCCGGCATCCAGCAGGGTGTGAACGATGATGCCGCCGGAGGACTCGGCCATCGCCACGACCTCGTCGATCTGCGCGCTCTCCTTGACGCCGGGAACCTTGTGTATCCGCACCTGCGTCCTGGGAAACTGCACCAAGATGGTGTGAAGCAGTTGCTCGCCGCTGGCTCCCGTGCCGCCGGAAACGATGAAGATCGGAAGCTCGTTTTCTACCGGGGCCCGGTCGTCGTCTTGCATGGAATTTCCACCTGCTTTCCGTGAATTCCTCATGGATTCGACCATATCACGGTGCTGGCGACCTCACAACATCGCCTGATACACCGTGTCACAC
>CBDURX010000051.1:0-8505 GCA_965369485.1 uncultured bacterium
CGCGACCACGGAACCCAAGCCAGTGGCGTTGACGCATCGTAACCTCGTGGCCCAGTGCGTGGCTCTGGAAGAGCTGCTGCGGCCGGCCGCGGAGATCAACAGGATGGGGGTGTCGTGGCTGCCGCTCTACCACGACATGGGTCTGATCGGCAGCCTGCTCGGTGCGGTCACGGTGCCGGGCTCGCTGGTCCTCATCCCGCCCGAGCTCTTCCTGGCCAGGCCGGCCATGTGGCTGCGAGCCATTGCGCGGCACCGCGCCACCGTCTCGCCGGCGCCCACCTTCGCCTTTTCCCTCTGTGCACGGCGTGTGAAGGACGAGGATCTCGCGGGAGTCGATCTGTCCTGCTGGCGCATGGCGCTGTGCGGGGCCGAGCCGATCTCGGCCGCGGTCCTGGAAAAATTCACCGCTCGCTTCGCACCCCTGGGATTCGACCCACGCGCCTTGATGCCCGTCTACGGCCTGGCCGAGGCGGCACTGGCCGTGACCTTTACCTCTACGGACCATACGCCCCAGGTTCTTCACGTGGACGGTTCGCGTCTGGCCCGGGACGGTGAGGTGGTGCCGGGCAATCGCGCCCTCGTCTCGGTGGGAACACCCGTGCCGGGTGTGGAGCTGCAGATCCGGGACGCCACCGGACGGCAGCTGCCCGACCGGCGGGTCGGGATCATCTACGTGAGGGGGCCATCCGTGATGGCTGGTTATTATGACCAGCCCAGGCAAACCGCCACCGCCCTCGCAGGTGGCTGGTTGGGTACGGGTGACCTCGGATTCAGTGACGACGGGGAACTGTATGTTTGCGGCCGAGCCAAGGACGTCGTCATCATCCGCGGCGCCAACCACGCGCCCCAGGAGTTCGAGGAATGCCTGTTAGACATCTCGGGTGTGCGTCCTGGGTGCGCGGTGGCGTTGGGGTTCGAGCCCGCCGACGCGGACGGCGAGGCGTTGCTGATCTTGGCCGAGTACGCCAGTGACGCCGTGCCTGGCCGCGACGATGACACCATCGAGGCTGGCATCACCAAAGCTGTGCTGAAAGGCGCCGGTATCGTCCCCCACAGTGTGCGGTTGCTCGCCCCGGGCAGCTTGCCGCGCACCTCCAGCGGCAAGATGCGCCGCCGCGAGGCGCTGCGACGTTTCCTGGCCGGGCAGTTGACCCCGCCCGCCAGAACGGGACCGGACCGTCTCGCCATGGCCGTGGCGCACTCGTCCCTCTCCTTCGCCAGGGTGAAGTTCCGCCTATGAGGAGTCGCAAATGAAATCCCGGATCGCCATCGTCGGCGCCGGACCCGCGGGCCTGGTCAGTGCCATCGCCCTGGCCAAGCAAGGCCTGGCGACACTGGTCCTCGAGCGCGCACCGGCTCCGCCCGACAAGGCGTGCGGCGAGGGGATCATGCCTGCGGGGGTGCGGGTGCTGAAGAGACTGGGCGTTCTGTCGCACATCACCCCGGCCGATAGTTCCGTGATCGAGGGCATCCGTTACATCCAGGAGGACGGCACGAGCGCCACCGGCCGTCTGCCGGACGGCGGTGGCCTCGGTGTGCGGCGCACGGCACTGGTCGGCGCCCTGTCCCAGGTCGCCCAGGCGACCGGCGTCGAGATCCTGTGGAACCACCGGGTATGGCGCCACCACCGCACTGGCCGGGCCATCCACCTGGAGACGACGGGGGAAGATATCGAGGCGGAGCTGTTGATCGCGGCGGACGGACTGCACTCGCCGTTGCGCCGCGCCGAGGGGTTGGATCGCCCCGTCAAAGGCCCCCGGCGGTTCGGCCTACGGCAGCACTTCCGGGTAAGTCCCTGGTCGCGCTGCGTGGAGGTTCATCTAGCCAAAGGCTGCGAGGCCTTCGTGACGCCGGTAGGGCAGAAGCGGGTTGGTGTCGCCTTTTTGTGGGAGAGCGGCAAGGTGGCCGGACCGATCACATTCGACGGGTTGTTGGCACGCTTCCCCACGGTGGTAGAGCGCCTTGCAGGCGCCGCGAGTGATTCGCGACCACGCGGCGCGGGCCCGTTGCGACATGTTTCACGGGGGAGGACCAAGGATCGTTTCGTGCTGGTGGGCGACGCCGCGGGCTACGTGGACGCCATCAGTGGCGAGGGCTTGTCTCTCGCCTTCAGTTGTGCCGAGGCGCTGGGGCGGATCGTGCCCGAGGTGTTGGCGCACGGCGCCACGCGCACCGCGCTGGCGCCTTACGAGCGGGTCTTCCAGCGCGAGTACCGGCGCTATGCCCTGCTGACCCGCTCACTGCTCGCCATCGCCCGGCGCCCGCGCCTGCGCCGCCGGGCAGTGAATTTCCTGGCGGCGCATCCACAGGTCTTGACCGGGTTGATGGCGCGGGCTCTGGCACGACCGGGCTAGAACCGGAGGGTAACATCTGGTTCACGACCGCCCAGATTCACCTCGGGCCGAGTCCACCCTTGCCGTACCGGATTCTGAAGATACTTCCCGTGGAAAATTGATTCGGGTCGGGATTTTTCCAGCTGTGGATGACAGCTCGACACGAGTCGCTCATTGCACCTTGTTCTCGTTGTACAGGTCGGCCAGGGTCTTGCGGCTCAGGATGCCGGTGACGGCTTCCCTGATTTCCAGCCACACCGGTCGGGTGGGGCAACCAGAGTGGCGGTCGCAAAGATCCTCCTCTTCCGTGCAGAAGACGATCTCGAAGTTCTCGCCGAGAGACTCGAGTATCTCCTGCAGGCAGATATTCTGGGGCGGTCTGGCCAACCGGTAGCCGCCCAAGACACCCTTCGTGGAGGTAACCAATCCGGCCTTTTTCAGAATGACGAGCAGTTTCTCCAGGTACTTCTGCGAGACTTCCTGCTCCGCGGCGATCTTGCTGGCCGCGACGAACCCGTCTTGGTAGTGATCGGCCAGGGAAACCATGGCCCGGGTTCCGTATCTGCCTCTGGTCGAGATGTGCATGGGATCCCCCTCCATGTGCGAATCGAGCGCGGCCGTGCAACGGCATAACGATGCCGTTCGAGTATGGAATAATCAGGTTTGAACAAGGTTAACTTGACACCCCCACCTGAGTCAACAGTGGTTGCCTACATCGCTGATGCGGCAGATGAATTTGCTTGTGAGTTCCGTAATCATGGGGACAAGGCGTAAGCTACGACGCGGTTGTCCATGAACGTCGGAATGATCAGCATCCGTCTATCCTTGATGTATTCGAAATCGGCACTGTTCATTCCGGTCGGCAAGGTGTCCAGGATCTCGACCACCTGGCCGTCCGGCGACACGCGGTAGGTCTGGCCTTCCCAGTGCGAGACCAGGTAGTTCCCAGCGGTATCGACCCGGATGCCGTCGACGACGCCGGCTCCCAGGCAAGTGATGGTGCTGACGAGCTTGGTGTCGAGATCGATGGACTTCAACGTGCCGTCTCCGGTATTGCCCACCAACAACCGGCCATCGTGCATGAACAGACCGTTGGCCCGGCTGATGACATCGTCATCCAGCCAGATTTCGATGGCACCGTCCTGGTAGGCGTAGATGGCCGCCTGGTTGTCCGGTGTCGCGGGGAACGTGTCCGAGATGTAGATGCGGCCCGACGGACCGCTCGCGATGTCGTTCAGGAAGGTCGAGTCGGGAATGGGATAGCGGTGCTCTACCGCTCCCGTCTCGATGTCGATTTCGACCAGGTTGCCACGCTCGACGACGAACAGCTTATCCTGCTGGATGGTCATGCCGCACGGTCCAGTCAGACCGGTCACCCATTTCAACTCCTCGATGTCCCCGTTCAGGCTGACCTTGGAGATGAAACCAGACGGCTCGGCTCGACGGCCGAAGAACCTATCGAAGCTGGAAACGTATAGCACTTCCCGTGCGGGATCGTAGAGGACCGACTCGGGGGTGAGGAAGTCCTGCGGCGTCTCCCACAGCACCTGCACTTTCTCGTGCTGCTTGTGGGGAAGGTCGAGGCGGCTGTCACTCCGGGCCATCAAACCCCAGCCCCCGAACGACTCGGACACCATCAAGAAGATCTCGTTCAAGCCCTTCTGCAGGTCCAGGTAAACAGCGTCATTGAGGCCGACGATACCGACGAACGAACGGTCCCGGCTGCGATAGGTGCTGTTGCCCCAGAAGACGGGGTGGCCGTTGAGAAAGAGATGAGCCTCGTCGCTGTAGCCGAATTCCAGCTTGATCCGCCGCTTCTCGTCCGCGTGGACGATCGCCCGGGCGAACACACAATCGGCGTCCTGGCCGGATCTCTTCACCAGGCGGGAGATGTTGACGAGACCCGAGGGCTCGCTCGTGACCTTCTGCCACTCGGCGCCGAAGATGTAGTAGAAGCGGGGATATTGTTCACGGTTGACCAGGGATGTCTTGTAGGAACGGGATATCTCCCAATCTACAATGGTCCCCGGTGGACTCTCGACACCGGTCGGTTCCGGGAATTCCAGGGAGTCGTCGTGGCGATAGCTGAACCTGGAGAAGTAGGCCGAGGCATTCTTGGGTCCCATGAGGCCGATCGCTCCCTCGCTGACCCCGTGCTTCAGTTCGGTGATGATCAGAGCCGGCTGGTCCGCGTGATCCAAGAAGACACGGGCCTGCGAGGCGTGAATCTCCACCGTAAGATGAATCCACTGCCGGCAGGGAAGCTCGGCACCGGCCGTGAAGCCAGGACCGTGATACAGTTGCCAACAGGCAACCCCGTTGCATACGGGCGTGTACTGCAAGGCGTCGGGATACAGACCGGCGCGGTGGGGCCGCACGTAGAACCGCTCGTAGTCGTCCTCGGACTGCCGGCGAAAGACGATGCCGGGATAGGAACGACTTCCGTCCAGGGCGATGTCCACCTCGATGATACCGTTCTCGAATTCCACCTCGTTCAGCACAGCGCTACCATGGATGCAGGTGCGGCCCAGATGCTGCACCACCTCGGCATCCGTCAGGTCCCACTGCTCGGGAGTGAAGTCGATGCTGTCTGCTTGTGCCGGGCTGCCAGCGGACAACCACAGAAAAGCAAGTAACTGTGCACAAATATTCGCAAGCGTCGAATTCCTGGTTTTCATCTTGATTCTCCTCGCCGGCGCGTTGAGGTGATGCCGTGCAGTGCCGAGACAGTGGCTGTGGCGACCTGCAAAACACTTCTCAGTACGCGATGGGAGAGGGCGGAGTTGCGGGCTAGACCACCAGGGATGTGTCTCCGTTGCACCGGCGGTAGAACACCAGCTCGTCTCCCTCGCGTTCCACTTCCACCACGTCTCCCGGGTTGAGCTTGTGCGAGGCGATCAGGCGGGACAACGGATCGACCAAATCCGTCTCCATGGCCCGACGCAGGGGACGGGCGCCCAGCAAGGGATCGGTCCCGTGTGCCAGGATCAGGCTCTTGGCCGCGGGGCTGGGCTTGATAAGCAAGGGAATGCCGGCCTGCTCGATGGCGCGGGTGTGGATGTCGTTGAGGAACTTCTCGAAGATCATGGCCAACTGTTCGCGCTCCAGGGAGGCATAGACGATTACCTCGTCGAAGCGGTTGATGAACTCGAGGGGAAACTTCTGACGTGCCGCCTCCAGGGCCGTCTGGCTCAGGCGATCGCTTTCAGATTCCTGGTCTTGCTCGGCCGCCTGGAAGCCCAGGGGCCTGCGCCCCAGCAGCTTGGCCATCTCCCTGCTGCCGACGTTGGAGGTCATCAGGATGATCGAGCGTGTGAAGTCGGTACTGCTGTTGTCACCGAGCGTGAGCGTGCCGTCCTCGAGGATACCGAGCATGGCACTCCACAGGGTCGGGTGTGCCTTCTCGATCTCGTCGAACAGAACGATGGACAAGGCTTTGCCGTCCATGGCCGGAAAGACCTCGTTGAGGTTCGCTTCGCCCGTGCCGACCATGCCGGTCCGCTCGACGAGCGCGGCCAGGTGATGTCGGTCCATACGCTGCTGGCTCAGCAGCGCCTCGATGTTGTGGCCCACGTACCCGGGTGGGGCTCCGAGCAGCTTGGCCAGATCGTGGCTGTGGACGTACTCCTCGCAGTTGATCTGAGTGAGAGCGTGTTCGGAACCGAACAGGGTGAGCGCGAGGGCGCGGGCGGTTTCGGTCTTGCCCACGCCGGTCGGCCCCAGCAAGAGAATGTTGAGCACCGGTCGTGATTGGTCACGCAGGCCGGTGAGCACACGAGCGAAGGAACAGACCAGGGACTCCACGGCGGGGTCCTGGCCGATAATACGCCGGCGCAGGACGTCGTTCAGCAGCTTCGTCTGGTCTGTCACGCAACCCACGGAGAGGGGCTCACGATCGACCTCGCGACTGGCAGCGATGAACTCACTGTCGGAGTCGTTAACCGCCGCTAGCGCGAGATGTTTGAGCGTGTCATCGTAAATCTCTTTCATGACCTCACCTCCTGATAATTGCCTACCATGACCATATTTTCTGTATATACCTGTGAGTGCAGCTGAGAGCTGATCCCTTACAGGAGGCAGAGTTGGCTCATTCCCCCTGGCTCTGTCTTGATTTTCCCGCGGCGGAAACCTATGAATAACCAGTTCTCCCAGACGATACAGTCCAGGCTGGGTCGTGTGATTGCCAGACCCGTTCGGTTCGGGTTCGGTTCGGCCAGAGGACACTGCCAGGAGGTGAGATGTTTATGCGGAAGAGTCACGCTGAGAGCTCGAACCTCGTACAGCCTGACCGGCGACGTTTCCTCGAACTGTCTGCCCTGGTTTTCCTCGGCAGTCTGTTGCCGCGGTATGCCTTCGCCCTCGGCGGCGAACCCTCCGCCGCCACGCACTCCCTGGCCTTCTTCCACACCCACACCTGCGAGTCTCTGTCGTGCATCTACCGGCAGCAGGGCCGACTCGACAGGCAGACCCTGACCCACATCGATCACATCCTGCGGGATCACCACAACGGCGAGGTCAAGGTGATCGCTACAAAGTTGCTGGATCTGCTCTGTGAACTGAAAACACGCCTCGGCACGGACCAACCGTTCCACGTCATCTCCGGCTACCGCTCGCCGGCCACGAACGAGAAACTGCGCCGCCAGGGCAAGGGTGTGGCTCGGCGCAGCATGCACCTGGAAGGCAAGGCGGTGGACATACGGGTACCTGGCGTGCCGCTGGCTCGGCTGCGGCAGGTGGCCCTGGATCTCCAGGCAGGAGGGGTGGGCTACTATCCCCAGTCCGACTTCGTGCATGTAGACGTCGGCCGTGTGCGTCGCTGGTAGTTAACGGTTATCAGAGCCCGGAACGATCAGCTGCTGCTCGGGGCGGGTGGGCGTTCCCGCAATGCCGCATCCAGTGGCGTGTCGCGGTCGTAGATGTCGTGGCGGAATTGCAGGGTGCCTTCCCGGTTCACCCACGCTGTCCAGTAGAGAATGTGAACGGGTATCGGATGACTCAGCCGCACGACGCGGCGTACGCCCTTGTCCAGGGTGACGAGCAGGCTCTCCTGATTCCAACCCGGATCGTCACGCAGCAAGTAGGCCGCCAGTTCGATCGGCCTCTCGATGCGGATGCAACCCGAGCTGTAACTCCGCGTTGTCTGCGCGAAGAGCGCCCGCGCCGGCGTGTCGTGCAAGTAGACGCTGAACTTGTTGGGGAACATGAACTTGATCCGGCCGAGGGCGTTGTTGGGGCCAGGATCCTGGCGCAGCTTGTAAGGGAAACTCTGCGGTGTGACCGCTGCCCAGTCGATGGCTGTCGGGTCCAGCTCGGGAGCCTGCTCTTCCCAACTGGCGAACACCCGAATGCCGAGCCGGTCCAGGTAGCCTGCGTCCTGCTGAATCTTGGGCAGGATGTCCCTGGCGGCGATCCTGTGCGGGACGTTCCAGTAAGGGTTCAGCACCAGGTAGGTCAGAGTGCCGGTGAAGACTGGCGTGCGGCGAAATCGCCGTCCCACCACGACTCGCATCATGGACATGGGCTGGTCATCCGCGACCACGTCCAGCTCGAACTCGGCGATGTTGACCAGGATATAACGCTGCCCGAAATCGAGGGGCAGCCAGCGCCAACGCTCCAGGTTCAGCTCCACCTGACGCACCCGCGCCGCCGCCGGCACGTTGAGAGCCCACAGGGTCTGGGGGCCGACGATCCCGTCCACCACCAGGCCATGTCTGCGCTGGAAACGCCGCACCGCCTGGGCCAGATCGGTGGTGAAGGACGCGGTCACGTCCGGTTCGGTGGCCGCAAGGTCGCCGGTGGCGGCGAGCCGCGACCGCAGGGTGGCCACGCGATCGTCGCTGTCACCTTCCTGCAATACGGGCCCGGGCGGGATCACGGTCCAACCACCCGAGGCGGCCAGGGCACGGTAACGTTGCACGGCCTCCTTCAGCCGGCCGTAGGCCGTGTAATGGGGGCGCAGGTCGTTGATAGTCCCCGGGATATCACCCGTGACAAGGGTTGTGCTCAGAGTCGCCACCAGGTCCACTTCCCGACTGTTGATGAACCACTCGGAGCGGATGGTCTCGGGGTTGACGCGGCCGGCCGAGAGATGGGAGCCGTAGAGAAGGAAGGCATCCGTCAGGAGCAACTCGAGGTCGACGAGGTCGGCGAGGGCAGGTGGCCGGTCCACTGC
>CBDURX010000052.1:0-8450 GCA_965369485.1 uncultured bacterium
GTCGGGCAGTAGCGCCAGCTTCGACACGTATTTGAAGCAAGTGGCCAGACGCATGATGCTCAGCAGATGCTGCATTCTCAGATGATCGGAATCGGCGATGTCCGCCAGCAGGTCGGCGCCAAGTTTACCGCGTTGTCCCAGGGTCAGCACCGCCAGTTGCTCCTGTTCCTCCTGGGAAAAACCCGGCAAGTCGGCGTTGCGCAGCAAGTAGGCTGAATGGCGATTAAAATGTTTGTGCGAAATGGCCATGCCGATTTCATGAGTGCGCGCCGCCCAGCGCAGCAGTTCCCAATCGGTTGGCTCCAGCTGCCAGCTGGTGCGGGTGGCGGTAAAAAAGGTGAGGGCTCTACGCTCTACTATGTCCGCTTTATCAGTATCTACCGCGTAGCGCTGTATCAGGGCGTTCACCGTGCGCTCGCGCACATCCTCGTGGCTGAGGCGTCCCATCAGGTCGTAGATCACCAGATCCAGGCGGCCCGCCGCCGGAATGTTGTAGTGGATGGTGGTCAGGGGGTTGAACGGGTTCGGCACGCACGGTCCCAACTGCAACCGATCCGGTGAGTCCGCCACCGCCGTGACGTTGGCCATGGTGAACAGCTCGCTGTCGTCCTCGGCCGCCAGCCCGGCCGCATCCCGCGCCCGCATCCTCAGGCGGCACTCCTGTGAGAACTTGGCCGGAATCGACCACTGGTACTGGCCGTTGTCGGGCAGGCCGAACGCCACGGTGTCCGGCCAGCTCGGACCGCCGTCAACAGACAGGAAGATGTCGATGGCCACGACACCGATGTTGTCGGCGGCCGACCACGTAATGGTCTGGTCGCTGTAAGTGTTCCAGATCTCGCCGCCGGCCGGTGTGGTCACGGAGACGACGGGGGCATACTGATCCGAGACGAAGAAGGCCGCGTTGGACATGTCGCTGCCCACGTTTCCGGCCACGTCCGCGGCCACGACCTGGATCACCAGGTTGGAGTAAACGGCCACGGGCAACTGCCAGGGCCAGCTGCCGCTGTTGGTGAGACCTGTGGCCAGTGTCTCCGGGAAGCTCATACCGCCGTCGTAGCTCAGCAGGATGTCCACCCTGTCCACGCCTACGTTGTCTGTGGCCGTCCAGGTGACGACATGGGCCGACCCCGCCACCCAGTCCTCGCCACCGTTGGGCCCGATCACGGTGACCTGCGGGTCGACGCTGTCGACAGTGAGGACTCCGACCTCGATGTACGCGGACATGGTCATGGCCACGATGGAGATGCTTCTGATCTGCACGGCAGTGTCACTGCCGCTGTTGTCGTCGCTGCTGGGGCTGGAGACGTCGGTGAAGCTGGTGTTGCTGCTGCTGCCCGGCCAGGGATCACCGCTGTCGCCCCGGTTCTGCTTGTCCTTCAAATGATCGAAACCGTCGGCCTGCTCCAGAGCGACGCCGTACACGGCGCCGGCGTTGACCTGATTGCTGAACCAGTTGGCGTTGATGATGTCCTCATCGATGTGCCAGATGTTCAGGCCCCCGACGGGCAATTTGCTGTCATTCAAATTCTTCTGGCGATTGGACACGAGGAAATACTCCGACCCCGGCTGGCCGTCGGACCAGACCTTCAAGACGGTGGGGGTCAGCTCGACGGCCGGCAGGTCGTAACTGTCGTCCCACTGCACAACTGCAGGGGTCACCCAGCCCAGGACCACCTTGCTCCAGGCAGACATATGCACCGGCTGCTCCGGCGAGGACCCGTCACCACCCCAGGATCCCGACGCCATCAAGCCCCAGTTACCGATGCCGTTGCCCGCCTGGCTGGTGTCGTAAAGGTCCGGCAGTCCCAGGGCGTGGCCGTACTCGTGGCAGAAGACGCCGATCTCGATCATGCCACTGTAGCAGGATATTTCCGGCTGAATGATGTAGTCGTCGATCTTGATGAAGCCCCCACTGGCGCTGGGTGTGCTGGTCGTGTACGCGGGGATTCCCCACCCACGCAGAAAGAAGCTGTGGCTCCAGATGGCGTTGTTGCCGCCGCACTCGCCGCCGTTGCCCGCGTGGACGATCACGATGGTGTCGACGTAGCCGTCGTCGTCCCCGGAGTTGGGCACGCCGTCGGGCCCGTCGTTGTCGTACTGGCTCCAGTCCACGCCGTCGGCGTTGGCCAGGTTCACCACATCCAGCACGAACTTGCCGGCACAGGTTGGATAGGAGCACAGACCGTTGCACCCGCTCGTGCCCTCGTAGTAGGACATGGTCTGGGGCAGGCGGTACCAGCCGTAAACACTGCCCGTCACCTGGAACTGGCCGTAGGAGATCTCGTCGTAGTAATCGGTCATGGTGCCGGTGGGCCAGCTGCCAAAGAGCTGGGCCTGCAGGTTGGCCGCCGCATGGGTACCCACCTTGTCGCTCGCATCGCCCATGACGACCGGCAGGTAACGAGTGCCACCGACGGTAGGGCCGGCTTCCGAACCCGCTTCTGCAGACCCGAAGACGCCTTCGAGCATCGGACGTGTCATTTCCGGACGACTGTGACTGCCGAACCCGGCATCGCGCAACCGCTCCACCACCTCCGGCAACCGGGCACCCGAGCCCGGGCGGGGCGGCATGATCGCCAGGCCTGTGTTGGCGAGCAAGAGAAGCGCAATGAGCACGGCAGCTTGGCAAAATGAGAATCGGCGATTCATGGCTGACCTCTCGGCGTAACTTCCAAGATGCGTAATCCCAACGAGGTGCAGGGAGCGGCCCCAGGCACACCGTGATTTAAGACGGCGCTGGTACGCTCGCCTGGGTCCGGTATCAGGAATCGTACCGGATGGGAAAGGACCAGGAGCGATCAGGAGAGATGAGTCATGCCTCAGTCCACCGGCCGCAGGGGAGCGTACTTGGGTAGGACTTGTTTGCGACCGGCCTCGGCGAACTCCACGGTCACCATCAGATCGTCACCGCTGCCCTCGACGCGGGCCACGACTCCGGAACCGAAGCGGCCGTGGATGACGGCCTGGCCGGCGTAGAACCGGATCTCGTCCTGGGACACCTCTGCCTGCCAGGAGAGCGCGCCCGCCGCGGCAGCAGTGGTAGGTGACCCGGTCCAGGTGCGTACACCGCGTGAGGGGTGTCTCCCGCGCAAGGTCTGCAACCGTTCCGGCAATTCGAGACCCTGCATGTGCTCCTCGGGAATCTCCCTCAGGAACCGGGAAGCGAGACTGTACTCGTACACGCCGCTGACGCGTCTGCGTCCTCCGTGCAGCAAGTAGACACGGCGACCGGCACGGGTCAGCGCCACGTAGAACAGGCGGCGCTCCTCCTCCAGCTTGTCAGCCTCGTCCAGACTGGAAGCGTGGGGCAAAAGCCCCTCCTCGCAACCGGTCACCACCACCACGGGGAATTCCAGTCCCTTGGCCGTGTGGATGGTCATCAACCGCACGGCTCCCTCACCCTCCCGCAACCCGTCCTGGTCGGACAGCAAGGCCACCTGTTCCAGGAACTGGGCCAGCCGGCCGCCGCTGCTCGCCTCGTCGAAACTGTAGGCGGCATTGATCAGCTCGGCCACGTTCTCCTGGCGGTCACTGGCCGTATCCGAATCGTCCTTCTCCAGGAATGCCTCGTAGTCCACCTCGGCCACGATCCTCCCCAGCAAGGCCTGCACACTGGTTTCCGGTTCGGCGGCCCGCCAGGCTGCCACCTGGTCGAAGAAGGCGCGGACCCGCCGGCAGGCTGCGGGGGCGAGGAGTGGTTCCAGAAGATCCGGCCGGGCTGCCGCCTCGCCCAGGGTCAAATCTTCCTCGTCGGCACAGGCGACGAGACGCGCCACGGTCGCGGCGCCGATCTTGCGCCGCGGCACGTTGATCACCCGCAGGGCCGACACTCGATCCCGCGGATTGGCCACCAGCTTCAGGTAGCCCAGCAGGTCTCGCACCTCGCGCCGCTCGTAGAAGTGCACGCTGCCGACGATGAGGTAAGGAACCGTGGCCCGGCGCAGGGCATCTTCCAGCAGACGCGACTGGGCGTTGGTCCGGTAGAGCAGCGTCACATCGCCTCGGGTCATGCCGCGAGCCTGCTCCACCCGGACGATATCCACGACCTGGGCCGCCTCCTCCTCGGCGTCGGCCGCGAACTGGACACGAACCAGGTCACCGTCGCCGCTGCTGGTCCACAGGTTCTTGCCCTTGCGCTGCCGGTTGTGGGCGATCACAGTGTTGGCCGCGGCCAGGATGTGGCCACTGCTGCGATAGTTTTGCTCCAGGCGCAGCACGCGGGCGCCGGGAAAGTACTCCTCGAAGCGCAGCATGTTGGCGATGCAGGCTCCCCGCCAGGAGTAGATGGACTGATCGTCGTCCCCCACGGCGAAGACGTTACCGTGCGCGCTGGACAGCGCCTTGATCAACACGAGCTGCAGCTGGTTGGTGTCCTGCATCTCGTCCACCAGCACGTGTCGAAAGCGGTCGGCATACTTCACGCGCACATCGTCGTGTTGCTCCAGCAGATGAACCGTGCGCAGAATGAGGTCGTCGAAATCGAGAGCGTTGCAACTGCGCAGCTCCTCCTCGTAGGCCGCGAACAGCTTTGCGGCCTGCTCTTCGACGTAACCGTAGGCATCGCGGGCAGCGTCCGCGGGACTGTGGTCGTCATTCTTCCAGCGGCTGATGAGGGAGCGGGTCAGCGAGGGTGTTATCTGCTTGGTATCCAGTCCCAGCTTCCCGCTCACACGCTTGACCACACGCAGGGAATCGTCGCTGTCGTAGATGGTGAAGTCCCGCGCGATGCCCAGTTTCTCGCCGTCACGGCGCAGGATCTTCAGGCCCGTGGCGTGGAAGGTGCCGATCCAGAACGGAGCCCGCCCCTCCCCCACCAGACGGTCCACCCGCTCCCGCATCTGGCGCGCGGCGCGGTTGGTGAAGGTGAACGCCACCAGCTCCGCCGGGTGCAGATCGCACTCCTGCAGCAACCAGGCGATGCGTGTGGTCAGCACGCGGGTCTTGCCGGTGCCGGCGCCGGCCACCACCAGAACCGGGCCCGCAGGTGCGGCGACCGCCTCGCGCTGAGCGGGATTCAGGTCGGCCAGGATGTCTGCCAAGGACGCTCCTTCAGCTTGCCGCCGGGGAGGTCAACCCGGATCGAGGCGTCAGAGGATCAGAATTCCGGTCCGATGCTGAAGTGGAACACGGGTTTTTTGACACCGCGAAAATCCGTCTTCCAGGCCCAATCGAACCGCAACGGCAGGAAACCGATGAGGGTCCTTATACCAAAGCCGTAGTCGGCGTGCAAGCCATTCAATCCCCAGCTGCCGTCGTTCAAGTGGCCGAAGAACTTCAAATCGTCGTCCCAGGCGGCACCGGCGTCGAAGAAGAGGGTCGCGCCAATGCCACTCAGACCCCAGCGTCCCGGCCAGCCGAAGATGAGGTAATCGACCAGCGGCAACCTGTATTCCAGGTTCATCATGACCAGATTGGAACCACTCAGGTTGGGTATGGTCTCGTAGTCGTAGAAGTCGTACCCGCGCAGGGTGAAGGGCCCTCCGAGCACGAACACCCGCGGGTTGGGCCCGCTGCTGATAGCACCCATGGCGTGGATGGCGAAGGTGTTCCGCCGCCAGGGCATCCAGTACTTGCGCAGGTCGATCAGTCCGCTGCGCCGGTTAAGGCCGGCCCCGCTGAGGCGGAACTCGGGGGCGTACCCGAAGTAGTAGCGGCTACCGATCGCCGGTCCGAACGGTCCGTACATGGCGGTGTCGTGTGTGAAGGAGATCTGGGGCGACACCAGCTGGGAAAAGGTCTTGGGACCCTCGACCAGGAACAGACCGGACTCGTCATCGACGAAGGTCGTCCGCGTCGCCCTGTAGAGTTGCACCTCTATATCGAAACGCTCGAAGGTGCTGAACGGGTAGCTTGCCAGAGCGAAGACACCGTAGCGGCGCTCCTTGAAGAAGGAGTCGCGGGGAAGCAGCTCGCCGACCGTCGCGATGAAGGAGTTGTAGAAATTGTCGTAGTGGAAGGCGCCGACACCGAGATTGACCCTCCGGCTGAGATTGAAGTAGGAGACCGCCAGGTCGCTGTTGTCGAAGGACCCGTAGAAGTTGATGAGGATGCGCAGCCGGTGGTTGCCGAGCATGTCGCTCAGGGTCAGGACATTGGCCATACCCAGGCCGCCGGCGGAGGTGAAATAGATGGCCCCGCCTTGCAACGCCCCGCTGGTGTCGAGGGAGAAACTGGTGCGGTACGGCTCGATCAGGCCCACCCTGTCGGCTACCGGCAAGGTGTCGTTCACGGCCTCACGCACGATGACCGGGGGTGGCTCCATGGTGATCGGCCCCGGCCGACTGCCCTGAGGCTCCCGAGCGGACCACTCCTGCTGGAAGGCGTCGGCGGCGTACAGATCGTAACCCGCGGCGTGGAAGGCGGAGAACACCAAGCGGTCCGCGTTGCGGGCGTAGTCGGGGTGGGAGATTCCGCCCAGGACGTTGGTCAGGATCCGCTCGTCGGCCACCGCCTTTCCCGTGGCATCGAGGGTGACCAGGGCCAGATTGGCGATGCCGGTGGCGTTGTTGATCATGCAGAGGGTCCGGTCGTCGATCCAGACCGGATCGCGCCGGCCGGCAACCTCCGGAAACAGCAGGGTCTGCTGGCCGTCGTCGAAGTCCAGCAGGGCCACACTGCCGCCGGGCGCCAGCCGATCGTCGCCGCCATGATCGCCGTTACGAGAATGGGCCCACAGCAGGCGTCGCCTGCCCTTACTGTCGACCTCGAACTCGAAATCCACTTCCGCCCGCCCGTTGAAGGCGTAGGCCAGCCGCTGGCCGTGGGGAGACCAGGCCGGCGCGCTCTCGTCCCCGACGTCGTCGGTCAGTCGGATGATCTTGACCCCACCTTTCAGCCACCAGGTACGGCCCGTCGCCCAGCTCAGATCCCAGGCTGATGTGCCGTAGAGATCGACGAGATACAGATCGGTGCGGCCGTGCTTGGTCCCCACCAGGACGATGGCGCTACCGTCGGGCGACCAGGCGGGTGACGAGGCGATGTCGAGCTCCAGTTTGAGGCCACGAGTGATGCGGCCGTTGTACACGTCGATGGTGTATAGGGTCTCCTCGTTGCCACTCTTGGCGATGAAGGCGACCTCGCGGCCCAGGGGGTCGAAGCAGATCCCGCTCTGGAAACTGTGCAGCGATTCGAACTTGCTCGACCGGTATCCCTTGGCCAGACGCCGGATAATCTTGCCGTCGATGGTCGACATCAGATAGAGGCTGGGCAGACCGTCCCGATCGGAAAAGAAGGCCAGCAGGTCTCCGTCGGGTGAGATGGCCGGCCGGCCGTTGCTGAAGCCGTGTTCTTCGTTGTGGTCGGTCAGGCGGCGGGCGAAGTCGTCCGCTACCTCCAGATCTCCGTAACTGGACCAGTAACGCTGTCGCATGCTTTTGAGAAACAGTTTGTTGAAATCCTCCATGCTCAGACCGTAGACGAGGTAAAGCGCGAGTTCGACGCTGCGGGTCCGACCGATCTTATGCCAGAACTCGTTCAGCTTCTCCTCACCGTACCGTTCGGTGAGCAACCGCATGGCCGCCTGGCCTTCCTTGTACACCATGAAGCCGCCGGTCAAGTCGAGGGGCCGCAAATAATCGTTGATGGTGGCGTCGCGGATGAACATATCCGCTTCGCCGTCCCAGCCGATGGACATCCACTCGGCGATCCCCTCGGCGAACCAGAGGGGGATACTGAAGAAGACGGCGCCGCCGATGTTGTTGGTCCGCCCGAAGGCCATGTGGAACATGAAGACATGTACCAGCTCATGCCTGATCACGTGCACGAAGTCGGCGTGAGAACCGTTGTAGGGCAGAACCATCCGGTTGCGGAACGGCTCGGAGAAGCCGCCGGTACCTTCGCCGATGAGCTGGTTCGAGATGTTGGTTTGGGAGAAATCACCGTGGGAAGCGTAGAGGACGAAGGGAATCTGCCAGGGAAGTTCCACATCCAACCGGTTGGCGTACTCCCGGTACGCCTGTTCCGCGATGAGGCTCGCCCGGACGGCGAGCTCCTCGGCGCCCTCGTAGTGCATGATCTCGAAGTGGGGCGTGTGGAGGGTCTTCCATCTCAGGTGATGGCTCTGCACCTTGTTCTTGCCGTAGAACTGAGCATGTCCAGGCAGGGGCAACAAGGACAGGCAGGTAAACAGCAAGAGCAGAAGCATGGCCGCACCCAGTCGCCGCCACCGTCGGCGCCTGGTCTCGTTCACGGCGGTCATGATCACTCCTTCAGTACTCGAAGCGGTACTTCAAGTCCAGATTGTATGTCGTGTCTCCCTGCAACTCGTCGATGCGTCGGCGCATGGACGACTGCAGCAAGAGGTGATGGGTGATCTGGTACTCAATTAATAGATCTCGGTCGGCTTGTGACAAGCCTTGAGCATACTTTATGTACAGGTCTTGTCCGAGATACTTGCCCACGCCTATCAGGGGAGACACGGTGGTGCCGCCGTCCTGCTGGCGATCGAC
>CBDURX010000053.1:0-8448 GCA_965369485.1 uncultured bacterium
AGCGTAGATGGGGTAGTCGCCCCACGCCGCGTAGCGGATCACCAGACCGTCGAAGTAAGTGTCGTTGCCGGTGGGATCGTCCCAGCTCAGGTCGACCTTCTTGTGGCCGGGTGTGGCTGCCAGGCCGGTCAGCGGCGTCGGAGCCGTATTGTCGGCGATGATGTCGTCGCTGGCGCCGGACACGTTGCCGGCGGGGTCGGCGGCGGTCACCGCGACGGTCACGACCCCGTCGGACGGCGTCCCGGTCACACCGGGCAGGCTCCAGGTGGCCGTCGCGCCGTCGTAGCTGTCCGGATTGACGGCTGCGCCACCGCCGAGGCCGGTCAGGTCGGCGGTGATGTTGGTTGCCCCGAAGTCGGGATCGCCGTCGGCCACCGCTGCGGTCAGCAGCAGATCGTCACCGTCCTTGAAGAAGTCGTCGGTGTGGGCCAGGGTCGTGTTCGTGACGAGCACGCTCGTGAACGCGGGGCCCACCAGATCCACGATGATCAGGCCGTGGTCAGGCGTGAAACCGGTCAGCGGTTGGTTGGCCGGATCCCGGAACTCGTTCAAGGTGAGGATCAGGTCGCTGGTGGCGTGGTCCGGCGTGCCCACGGCGGTGAAACTGCCCTGGAACAGATCGTCGGCGAGACTGCCGGGCTCCGCACCGCCCAGAGCCGCGTCGATACGCACGCCGTTCGGGATCGCCTGGACGAAAAAGAAGGTGGCGGTGGCGAAGGGGCCGGTATCCGGACGGGCGAAGTCGCCGGGCGAAGCGGCGATCACCAGCGGATCCCAGGTGACATCGATGGAGTAGCCGTAGACGGGGCCCGAGCCGCCGCCCAGGTAGTGGCAAACCACCTGATCCCGGTAGTAGCCGCCGCCCGCGTCGTCATCCAGACCGATCATCTGGGGATCGGGCACGAAGACCACGTTGCCATCGCGGAAGGGATCGAACAGGATGTTGTCGGAGACCTCGTTGCCGAGGCCGGTGGGGTTCAGCGTCGGGTGGAAGGGGCCCGTGGCACCGCCCCACCAGTTGCCTGTGGCGTCGTACGGGGTGATGGTGTTGGACCAACCGCCGTAGGTTACGTTGTCGCGGATGACGCAGTTGTGGGCCTCGCCGCCGACCGTCCCGCCGAACTCCTCCAGATGCAAGCCTTGGTCCCAGTGGGTAACAGCGCAGTTGCTCGCGACGAGCTGGACCGAGCCGGTCCCCTCGGCCCACAGGCCGTAACTGTCGGCAGTGTTGTTGCCGGTCAACACGCTATTGGTCACGCTGACGGTGACAGGCGCCTTGTCCCGGCCTGCGACCTTCCACGGCAGGTTGAAATGCCGCCCGGGAGCGCCGCTTGCCTTCCCACCGTCGTGAAAGGCGTACACGCCATTCTCGGTGGGGTTGGTCACGGTGATCCCGTCGCAGACACCGCTGCCGTTGAAGAAGGAAATGGCGGACTGGCAACCGTCGAAGCTGCTACCGGAGACATCGAGGGTCGCCGAGTCGTAGATCAGCAGGCCCGAAGCGACCCAGGGATCCACACTGTAAGAGATGTCGGCGATGGTGCAGTCAGTGGCGGTACAGTGCGCGTCACCATTCAGGTCGAGTCCGATCTGGGCAACGAGGTCCGTCGGTCCCACACCGGTCATCTGCACGCGCGTCAGGTCGAGGGTCAGGTCGGGACCACTGCACGCGATGGCTTCCAGCTGGAACTGGTCGAAGGAGACGTCCGTCAAGGATATGGCGTAACCGCCCGGAACGTCGTGGTAGCCGAAGAACCCGGTGCCGTGGTAGACGGCGCTGAAAGGTGTCTCTCTGACATTGGTCACGTGGACGTCGGTCAATGACCCCGTGGCGTTGTAGAAGGCGAAGCCCATGAACCAGTTGTGGCTGTTGCCGCGGCCCAGGCCGTCCAGGGTCAGGTCTGCGAAGTGGACGCTGGAGACTCCATCCACCCACACCACGGGGTAGTTGTCGTTGCCCAGGGCGAAGAAGGAAAGGGGCAACGTGGCCGGGGCGTCGAGGAAGGTCGCGCCCGCGCCCACGCCGGTGATGGTGAGGCTGGCCTTGTCGATGTAGAGCTGTTCTTCGTAGTGGCCGGCCATGGCATCGATGGAGTCGCCGGGCTGTGCCAGATCGACGGCCTCCTGGATGGAATCGTTGGTGTGCCAGTCCATGGGTACGCTGCCTGGCAGCGAGCCCAACCAGGGGCTGTAGTCCACCGGGCCGTAGATGGTCTCGCCCGTCTTATCGGCAGGCACTTCCCTGGTGAAGACGTGACCCTTCCGCGGCAGGTCCTTCCCGAAGGGAGAGATCAGTGGCCTGCCCACAGCCAAGACCGTTAGCGCCTTGACGCCGGGTACCGGTCCTGCGGGGTCGTTCCAGTAGCAGGCCGAGGCGTCCATGGTCTCGGGCAGGTTGTGGTTGACAGCCGAAGAGGTGTTGTTGCTGAACGTCGTGTTGTGGACGGCGATGCTGGAGTTGTTGGTCAGATTGCCGGAACTGTCGTCGGTCCAGATGCCGTCGTAACCAGTGGTGTTGTCGATGGTGCAGCCGGTGATGACGGCGTTCAGATCGCCGTTGTCCCAGCCCAGATAGTAGATTCCCCCCCAGGGGTCGATACCGGTCCCGAAGATGTCGATGCCGTCCCCCGTGCTGCCCGTGATGATGCAGTCGGTGATGGTCAGGTTGGGGTCGCTGTTGTCGCGGCTCAGCTGGGCACCCAGGGTCCATTCGTTGTCGTACAGGTTCAAACTGCTGAAGCTGAGATTGACCGGAGCGGGGTGGCTGTAGACCCAGCCCCAGTCGGAGAAGTTCACTGCGCTCTGGCAACCGTGAACCTCGTCACCGGCCAGTGTGACGTCGCCGCACTCGAAGAGCAGGATCCCTGTCGCTGCCCAGTCCTCGCCGGTGAAGGCCACGCCCTGGACCACGTTCTGTGACGTGGAGCCGGTGGCGCCGTAGGACAGCTGGATGCCGTTGCCAGCGTTGTAGTCCGAGGGCGCGTTGGTGATCTGGTTGCGCTCCACTGTGAAGGCGCCGTCGGGCCCCATTATCAGGATGCCGCCCTTCTGGAAATTGGGGATCACGTTGTCGGAAAAGTCGATGGTGAAGGGCGTGCCGGCGCTCTGGGTCGCAGCGAGGCTCACGACCCGCTGGCCACCAGGATTCCCGGCGTCGAGTACGTCCTCGATCCTGCAAAAGGTGACCGAGCCGCTGGTGTCGAAGAAGTGGAGGCCGTAGAAGTTGTCAGGCCCTGTTTCGCGGCCGTCCACGGTGAAGCCGGTGATGTTGACCGTGCCGGCGCCGGTGACGCCCACGATGGCGTCGATGTCCCGCACCGAACCGGTCCACTGTGTGATCTGATAGGTCGTGCGGTCGGCCGGGTCGGGCGCCTCGATGATGCTGTTGCCGATACCCGCGCCGGTCAGGTCGAGGGACTTGTCGATGGTGATCTGCTCACGGTAACTGCCGGCCGCCACGTCGATCGCGTCACCGTCGCTGGCTGCGGTTACCGCCTCCTTGATGTAGGTGTAATGCTCACCGTAGACGTCCCAGCTCACCTCGAGGTACCAGATGTTGCCGGTTCCCTCCTGGTCGGGCTCATCCCGTTCGGAGGTGTAAAACAGGTAACTGGTGCCGCCGGCGTCGGTGAAGCCGATGGGCCACATGTCGACCCAGGTATTGGTATCGTAGCGACCCTCCACCGCCATGGTGGAGCCGTTGACGAAGAAATTAGCGTCCAGGGCGCTGCTGGCCCACTGGATGAGGTATTGCCGGCCACCGCCGTCACTCGTCCAGGGGGCCTGGGAGAACACGTAGTCACTACCGACCTTGAAAAGCGTCGGGTCCCAGCCGTCGGAACTGGCGGAAGCGACCAGGGTCCAGGAATCGGTGCCGGACTCGTAACGGAAGATCTGGTTCTCACGGGGGGTGGGGCTCTTCAGGACAGCTAGGTAGAGGTCGCCGCCGTCCCGGAAGAAGTGGCACAGCCCACCGGCCGAGCCCACCGCCACCTCGCTGCTCCAGCCGCCGCTCTTGGGGGTGGCGGAGTGGGTGGTGTAGAAGTCGTCGCTCCGGCGCACCACGATAAACAACTCGCCGCCGAAAACGGTCTCGTCGTGGTGGGCGGAGCCAGTGCTCAGCCCTGTGACCAGAGAGGTCACCTCGTTCCAGTTACTGCCGTCGTGGTACCACCCGTAGACGTCGGCCTGGGTGATGAGGTCGATGGTCGAGAAGGCCCACACCTCGCCGCCGAAGTAGGCGGTCCCGGTCTCACCCAGGTAGCTGTTGGCGTTGCCGGGTGCGGTGATCTTGGTGGCCGTGGCAGCCGGGAGTCCCGCGACACTGACCGCGGTCTTGTAGTAAACTTCGTAGTCGTGGACATCGGGGTTTCCGTTCTGGTACCAGCCCTGTTCCGCGGCGGAACGGCCGTAGAAGAGCCAGTAGTTCGCACCGTCGTAGACGATAGACTGCCCGCGCTCGTAGTACGCGTCGTTCGTGACCTGAACGGGTTGGCTCACCTCCAGGGTGGCTGCACCGGCGAGACCGGCGAGCCAGGACAGCGTGAGCAATGCTGTGAATACCTGGATGTGTCGACTTGCTTTGGCTGAGCTTTTCATGATCCGCCCCCCTGTGATTGTTGCTTAGGCGTGATGACCGGGGCCAATGGTCCCTCGAGGTAGGCCAAGGAACTTACCCAAGTGAATGATTTTGCTTCTGGGTCTTGATGGGATCCCCCTCTGTTACAGTATGGAAATTCGCTGACGAACGGAAGGCATGACACCATAATCATGGCGGCTATCACAGCAGCAGTCATGGCGGCATGAATCCCCCCCCGTCTCGAGCTCGTAATTATTGCGGGCGAGCATATTACTTGTGCAAAAACACTCACGGGCAAGACAGAGCTGTTGTCTGCCACCGTGTAATATTGCTCGTGCCAGGCGAGTTCTGTGACGGCAATCCCCTGAAAGTCCAGGACTTATACCACAGATTTCTTCCCGATTCAAGCCCAGTTTAGATAAAATTCAAGACAATTCGTTTTATTATATCGACTTAACTCGATTTGACCACCCACCGGGTGACCCTGTTTCACTCTGCGAGATCCCTCTTTTCTTTTACCGCCAAATGTCGTAGAATAGGCAACGGGATTGAGTTGATTTCCTCACACCTGAATTCCCGAATTCGTTTCCCGTCCACACGCCGCTCACCGCGGTGTGATGGCGCATTGAGGTTGCAGAGAACGAATGTTGCGTAGAGCGATCGAGGAGGCAGACATGGCAACCCCGACCAGGCCGCGTGAGAGTCTCGCCCTCGTCTTCCTGATCTCCGTCCTGTCACTCCTCGTTGCCGGTTCGGCCGCAGCACAGATGGTTTACCTGGATCCTGTGCTGAGCGACCCCCTCGACCACGAGTTCACCCTCGACGTGATGATCGACACCGCGGGCCTGACCGTCATGGGCGTCCAGATCGAGATCACATTCGACCCGACCATCGCCAGCCTGGATTACATCGCCGTGGGTGACTGGGTCACCTCCTCGGGACTGGACTACTTTTTCTACGACGACACAACACTGGGGACGAGCTCTATCCACTTCGACCAGGCCTTTCTCGGCCAGGGCCATACCGGCGCCGGACAGGTGGCGGTTTGCCACTTCCAGGCTGCTGGTCCGGGCGACTCCCACCTGGAATTCGTGGGCGTGGACATCCGGGACGAGATGAACACCAGTCTGGATTTTGCCAACAGCGAGGGGGACCTGATCCACATCCGCAACGGGCACATCTACGTCGATCCGCCCGAAACCATTCCCAACGATGATAACTTCACCGTGGCCATCGCCGTCCAGGCGCCGGGTCAGCCAATCGTGGGGATGTCGGTGCAGCTCACCTACAATCCGGAGGTGGTCGATCTCGACTTCATCGAGCCGGGCGCATGGATCACCTCTGCGGGGTTGCTGTACTACTTCTTCGACCACACAGACGTCGCCCCGCCCAACACCATCCACTTCGACATGGCCTTCCTGGAGGGAGACCTTGCCGGCTCCGGTCAGGTGGCGATATGCCACTTTACGGCCCGCCACGATGAGACACCGGGGGTGTCACCCCTGGTGTTCGAACTGGTGGACGTGCGGGACGAGACGAACCAGACCATGCCGTTCACCCACAGCACGGGCGATGTCATCATCATCGACCCGGCGATTCCCACCGAGCCCACCACCTGGGGGGAGGTCAAGACGCTGTATCGCGACTGATGTTGTCTCCCGCTCGCGTGAGCGGTACACTCCCCCCGCCCGCGGTCACGCCCGACATCGCCCCTGATCCGGTCCCGTGACCACCCCCTCGATCCGTTACCGAGTTACCGAGAAGGATGGAAGGATCATGAAAGCGTCCCGCTACGTTCTCGCTATCTTGGCGTTGCTGGCCACCCTGTCGGCTGTGATGTCCTGCTCCCGCGGTCCGTCCGCTGACGACCTGTTCGTCGGCCTGGCCAACCGTTACCTCGCGAAGGTGAGGGAGCTCAGCCCGGAGTGGTCCACCAACCTGGGCGACCACCGCTTCGACGACCAGATATCCGACCTCAGCGCCGCCGGCATTCAGAAACAGATCATCCTCCACACGGCATACCTGGACTCCCTGGACCGGATCGACCCCACGAAGCTGGGCCGGATCAACACGATCGATGACCAGATCCTCCACGACAGCATCGAGTACTCGCTCTTCGGCCTGCAGAAGATCCGCGCTCACGAGTGGAATCCACTCCTGTACAACCCGGGCGACGGGATCTACAACCTGCTGGCCAGGGAGTTCGCGCCACTGTGGTCGCGGCTCCTGAACGTCAAGGCTCGTCTGGAGAAATTACCCGAGCTGCTGGCCGCCGCGCGGGAGAATCTGGTCGACCCACCGCAGATCTTCACCGAGACGGCCATCCAGCAGAACCGGGGGGTCATCAGCCTGGTCATGGACGGGCTGCAGCCCTACCTCGAGGAGGCGCCGGAGCTGCAGGAAGAGTTCATCTCGGTGCGGGCCCGAGCCATCTCCGCCCTGGAGGCGTACGGAACGTGGCTGGAAGAGGATCTCCTGCCTCGTTCCACCGGCGATTTCCGCCTCGGGGAAGAGCTGTACCGCCGGAAACTGCGGTTCGCCCTCGCTTCCGACCTTACACCGGAGGAGATTCTGGCCGCGGCCGAGAAGGATCTGGTCGAGACCCAGAAGGCCATCTACGAGACAGCGCAGCTCTTGTTCGAAAAGTACTGCCCGGATCTGGTCCACAAGCGCCCGCCGACGAAGCGGGAGACCGTCAAGACCGTCCTGGACCGCCTGGCGGAGAACCACCCTACCAGCGCGACCATCGTGAGCCAGGCCGAGGGCTGCCTCGAGCGCGCTACCCTGTTCGTGCGGGAGTACGACCTGATGACCGTGCCCGACGAGCCGGTCAGGCTGATCGTCATGCCGGAGTACCAGCGGGGGCTGTACATCGGCTACTGCGATGCGCCGGGGCCGCTGGAGGAGCGCGGTGAGACCTTTTACGCCATCGCACCCACGCCCAGGGACTGGTCCGCCGAGAGGAGTGAGTCGTTCTACCGGGAATACAACAATTACATGCTGGAGAACCTGACCATTCACGAGGCCATGCCGGGCCATTACCTGCAACTGGCCCACGCCAACAAGTTCGAGGCGCCGACCCTGATCCGGGCCATCTTCGGCAGCGGCACCTTCGTGGAGGGGTGGGCCACCTACGCCGAGCAACTGATGGCCGCGGCCGGCTACGGCGGGCCCGAGGTGAAGATCCAGCAGCTGAAGATGCGGCTACGGCTGATCATCAACGCCATCATCGACCAGAAGATCCACGCCGGGGACATGACCGAGGCGGAGGCGCTGGACCTGATGATGAACGAGGGATACCAGGAGGAGGGCGAGGCGGCGGGCAAGTGGCGCCGCGCCTGCCTGACCAGCGCGCAGCTGTCGACCTACTACGTGGGCAACATGGAAGTGAACCGGATCCGGGCCGACTACGAGGCCAAGCTGGGCGGCGACTTCGACCTGAAGGAGTTCCACGATCGCCTGCTGTCCTTCGGCTCGCCTCCGCCCCGTTACGTGCGGGAGTTGCTGGGGCTGTGAACCGGGAAACCTTTCCCGGTTTCCATGCGTCCTTCTTCTGGCCCCGGCACGCGAATCTCGGCAAAGGGGGTAAATGCAATGAAAGTACGTTCCTGTGAAGTACGTTCCTGTGCATTCTTGATGATTCTGATGGTTCTCTTCGTTGGCCTGGCTGCGACCACGGTGGCGGGGAAGGAGATCAAGAAGGACTTTCATGAGACCTTCACCGTGCAGGAGGGCGACCGTCTCCACCTCGTGCACGGCGACGGCGACGTGAGCATCGAGCCCTGGGAGCGGGACGAGATCGACATCACCGTGGTGTACCACACCGAGTTCTCCAAGGTCGGCTGGGGCAGTGATCCGGATTTCGAGGT